>CBDUOW010000351.1:0-2343 GCA_965368945.1 uncultured Gammaproteobacteria bacterium | reverse complement strand
GGCATCCCGTGTGCGTGGGCTGTCATACCGAGAATCATCGGAATGGAAAGCAGGGTGTTGGTGCGTGATGCCAACAGGGCAATGTTTCCAGCCTTGGCTTTTTGCTCATCAGTGGCTTCCACCAGACCCAGGACTTTTTTCTGGTTAGGCCAGATCAGAACCCAGACATTGAACAGCATGATGGTTCCCAGCCAGGCGCCCATACCAATGACCTGATAACCGGCCTGGAACGTGAAGGCCGCAACAAAACCTGAACCCTCGGCCATATGCATGGCTTCCAGCGCCAGCGCACCGGTGATCCAGGTGGCGACAGCCGCCCAACGGAACCATAACAGGGCGCGTGGGGCGATATGTTTGCTGATTCCGGGCGCCGTACCATCTGCCTTGGCCTGGGCCATGCCGGGCACTTGTACAAAGTTGAAGTAGTACAGCAGGCCAATCCATGTAATACCTACCAGCACATGGACCCAGACCCAGAATTCCCACGGGTTGATTGCGCCACCACGGCCTAGCACGAAGATGATAATGACTGAAAGTACGATACCGGAAATGATGGTACCGGAAATGGATCTCAACGGATTCATGGAAGTTCTCCTTGAAAATACTTGTTATAAAAATATGTTTTAGAGTCAGGTGAAAAATAAAATTTAGGTTGTTGGTATTTTTAATTCTGCCATGTTACTGCCTGGCTACGGACAGAATCTTAGCAAATTTTGAATACCGTAATAGTTTACTATGCTTGTCAGGATATTGGCACCCTGAAATGAAGATGCGGGTTTGGCCATGCTATTATTCTGCAAGATTGTGAGGGACGGTTGTGGATGCCATTGAACTGAACATTTTTGCCAGTCGTCTCGATGCAGTCTGTGACGAAATGGGGGCGGTACTGCAACGGGCCGCATTTTCCCCCAATATTCGGGATCGCCTGGATTTCTCCTGCGCCGTATTTGATGCCCAGGGTGAACTGAGTGCCCAGGCAGCACATATTCCGGTCCATCTGGGCAGTATGGCATATGCCATGCGCGATATCGTAGCCGGTTTTGACTGGCGGGATGGCGACATGGTGATTGTGAACGATCCCTATCTCGGGGGCACGCATCTTCCGGATGTCACCTTGATCGCCCCCGTCTTTCATGAGAAGAAATTGTGTGGATTTGTCGCGAACCGCGCTCATCATGCAGACATTGGCGGCGAAACGCCGGGATCTATGCCGCTTTCAAGCAGTCTTGAGGAAGAAGGGCTGATCATTTCACCGACCCGCCTGATTGAAGCGGGCCAACTCAATGGCGCGGTGATGAAGCGGATTACCGCAGCCATCCGAAGCGGTGATGCGGGACGGGGTGATTTCGCTGCCCAGATCAGCGCCAACCGCAATGGCTTGCAGCGTATCGGTGAACTGATAAATACCATGGGGGTAAGTGCGTTTCATGCGGCGCTTGCCGATCTGAATGACTACGCGGAACGCCTGGCTCAATCGACACTTGGCGCTATTCCTGATGGTGAATACAGCTTCAGCGATGTGCTGGATGATGATGGCCTGGGTGGTGTTGATTTGACCATTAAGGTGACGCTCCGGGTCGAGCAACACCGGGTGAGGGTCGACTTTACCGGAACCTCCCCGCAGGTAAGGGGAAATGTGAATTGCCCTTTATCCGTGGCTGCCGCCGGCGTATTTTACGTTTTTCGGTGCCTGATGCCCGCCCAAACGCCGGCCTGTGCCGGCAGTTTTCGCCCGATCAGCATCACTGCGCCGGTGGGATGTTTGCTCAATGCGCAATACCCGGCAGCGGTCGCTGCCGGTAACGTGGAGACCAGTACGCGCGTGGTGGATGTGGTAATGGGTGCGCTGGCCAGGGCCTTGCCGGATCGAATCCCGGCGGCCAGTCAAGGCAGCATGAATAACCTTGCCATGGGATCTGCCGCGGACAAGGAAGGCTGGGACTATTACGAGACAATTGGTGGTGGAATGGGAGCAGGTCCGATCTCTGACGGCCTGTCGGCGGTCCAGACCCATATGACCAATACCCTCAACACACCGATTGAAGTGCTGGAAAGTAATTATCCACTGCGCGTGGCAACCTATGCCGTGCGCGTCCATTCCGGTGGACGGGGCCGCCATTCGGGTGGTGATGGCCTGATTCGCAGTTTCATCTTTTTGCAGCCCGCCACGGTGACCTTACTGACGGAACGTCGCCGTCATTCACCCTGGGGCTTGCAGGGTGGCGAGGCGGGATTGCCCGGGCGCAATCTCCTGAACGGGGCGCCAATTGCGGGGAAGGTCACGTTGAATGTGCAGAGCGGGGATACCTTACAGATAGAAACCCCTGGCGGGGGCGGCTGGGG
>CBDUOW010000350.1:0-2358 GCA_965368945.1 uncultured Gammaproteobacteria bacterium | reverse complement strand
GAGACATCAAACTAACAGATTATTTAGACCTGTACGTTTGTTGCCTGCGGGCCTTTGGGTCCGTCTTCGACGTTGAAGGTCACTTGTTGGCCTTCAGCCAGTGTGCGAAAACCTTCGCTGGCGATAGATGAAAAGTGAACAAAAACGTCTTTGCTCCCATCGGAAGGAGAAATAAAGCCGAAGCCCTTGGATTCGTTAAACCATTTAACGGTTCCTGTTGCCATGATAATTACCTCAATAAAGTATTAAAAAATAAATGTGTTACAAATCTTACGAGGTAATTAACAGGAGAAAACTTGGAGAGAACTTCTGACAAGAACCAGGATAGAATGTAGTGGAGTGAAGTTTAACCGGTTTTTAACCAGAAACACTACACATTTGTTTACATATGGGGGGAGGACGGTAATTCAAGGCCAAAATTTGGCTCATTATGGTCGATAGCAGGGCAATAACAGGGCAATAAGTAGGGTTGGAGCCACGCAAGTATTGATATCATTACATCCCCTGCCAATCATTCCTTACGTTTATTGCCGTAATTCAATCCAGATTCGGGGTTAATTAATAAAGCATGAAAACCGTTAGCCTGGCCTGAATTCTGATATACTAGGCGTCAAATTACAGATATACGACACACTTCAGTCTGTGTCTCCCTTCGTGGACTCCCCTTTCACGGTAAGCCTCGAATACGATTGTAATTGTTCCCTCCTGGACTGTCTCAGGCTAAAGCTTGGGCGGGCGGTAACCCAAACCCTATAAAGGGCAAAACACCACATGTCATTTGATTCTCTCGGCCTGTCGGCCGAATTGCTACGTGCTATCCGCGAACAGGGATATACCCAACCTACACCTATTCAAACCAAGGCCATTCCGGTCATCCTGGATGGCCAGGATATTCTGGCCGGCGCCCAGACCGGTACCGGCAAAACCGCTGGTTTTACCCTGCCCATGCTGCAACGCCTCAGCCAGTCTCAAAGCACTAATAATCGCCGCACCATCCGTGCCCTGGTCCTGACGCCCACCCGGGAACTGGCGGCTCAAGTCGGTGAAAGCGTAAAAAACTATTCCAGACACTTGCCGTTAAAATCAGCGGTTATCTTTGGTGGTGTCAGCATCAACCCGCAGATCGACAAACTGCGTAAGGGCATCGATATCCTGGTAGCCACACCAGGGCGTCTGCTGGACCATGTAAGCCAAAAGACCCTTGATCTCTCCCATGTCGAGATCCTGGTGCTGGACGAAGCCGATCGCATGCTCGACATGGGTTTCATCCGGGATATCCGCAAAGTCCTGGCATTGTTACCCAAACAACGCCAAAACCTGTTGTTTTCTGCTACCTTCTCGAATGAAATCAAACAGTTGGCCAACAACCTTTTGAACAAACCCGTCTTGATCGAAGTGGCTCGCCGCAATACCGCCTCTGAACTTGTCAGCCAGGTGGTCCATCCGGTCGATCGGAGCCGCAAGCGCGAATTACTCTCCTTTATGATTGGATCGCAAAACTGGCACCAGGTACTGGTCTTTACCCGTACCAAGCATGGTGCCAGTCGCCTGGCTGAGCAACTGGGTAAGGACGGGATCAGTGCCGCCGCCATCCACGGCAACAAGAGTCAGGGGGCACGTACCCGTGCCCTGGCGGACTTCAAGCAGAACAATGTGCGCGTACTGGTCGCCACCGATATCGCCGCTCGCGGACTGGACATCGATCAGCTACCGCACGTAGTCAACTTTGAACTGCCCAATGTGCCGGAAGACTACGTGCATCGCATTGGCCGTACCGGTCGTGCTGGTAATGATGGCGAGGCGCGTTCACTGGTCTGTGTGGATGAGCACAAACACCTAAGGGACATTGAGCGCCTGCTTAAGCATGACATTCCCAGCAATATCATTCCTGGCTACGAGCCTGATCCCTCAATTAAACCAGAACCTATACAACAAGGACGCGGCGGCAAGCCAGGCAATGCGAAACAAGGCAACCGCAATACCTCTGCAAAGTCGCGCCAGGGAGGACACCCGCCATTGCATGCCAACAGAAACGGGGGCAATCGCTCCCGACGTAATGCGGGATAAGCCCATTATAAGGAGTCGATAAAAGATGAGCACAGAACTGGAAAGCAATACACGTGAGAACAAGTACCAGGTGGTAAGCGTCGAAAAAACAGATCCCCCCGAAGGTATGCCGGATGGTAATTGGCATCGTTATATCATTGGACAAGGCAGTGCAAAAATTGAGGGCTTAAAACCCGGTAGCTTAAAAGCCGTAACTGAACATGCCGAAACCGTTGCTGAAGACCTCAATTCACGAGCCGGTGGAGGCAACTCAGCCTATGCGGCACGTAAGCGAAAATGATATCTATTGCC
>CBDUOW010000349.1:0-2360 GCA_965368945.1 uncultured Gammaproteobacteria bacterium | reverse complement strand
CAGTAGCGCAAACAGCAGTCCATCAGACATATTAGTCCCCTTGGTTGTTGAAGATATTCTTGAATATCATGATATGCTAATTCACGATAATTGCGTCATTGTGTCTTTTTATCCGCCCATGTAATCGCTTGATAATTCTTAATGTTCTCCTCATCAGGCCACGGACAACTCAACTTGCTGAGGGAGAATATTGCAGGCGGGCTGACTGTGCAAGCATCATATTACATATTAAAATCAACTTATTACAACCATAGAACGTCTCTATAATTAGAATGAGTATAAGTCATACATATCATCAACTTGCATTATCACCAACTGGAATAGTCGGAATTAGGACGCATGCTAACGTAACAATTTATTGATTCAGATCAATACCAAAGTGCGGTAAACACAACGTTGAACTAAACCTACAGGAAATCTAATGATGCAAGATCCCGTGATTGTTATCGGAACCGGAGAAATGGGCGGTGTTTTCACCCGTGGCCTATTGCGCCTGGGTCATCCGATATTTCCCGTCAACCGCCATACCGATCTCCATAAAATCAGTGCCGCCGTACCTGCTCCACGCCTGGTCCTGGTTGCCGTCGGTGAAAATGACTTACACAGCACGCTGGAAAACATACCAAAGGAGTGGCACGCAAACCTTGGGCTGTTACAAAATGAATTACTTCCGGCTGACTGGCAGCAACACAATATCAGCAACCCGACTGTCATTTCTGTCTGGTTTGAAAAGAAAAAGGGCCAGGATTTCAAAGTACTGATCCCCTCGCCGATCTATGGACCCCAGGCTTCCCTGTTGGAAAATGCCCTCGCCAAGCTGGAAATACCCGGTTGGGAGCTCGACAGTGAAGCGGAACTTGAATTTGAACTGGTCCGCAAGAATGTTTATATCCTGACGACCAATATCGCCGGCCTGGTCATCGGCGGGACAGTTGATGATCTTTGGTTCAAACATGAGGATCTGGCACGCCAGATAGCAAACGAGGTCATGGATATTCAGGCCTGGTTAGTCGGTCACCATCTTGAAAGAGAACGCCTGATTGAAGGCATGGTGGAGGGCATCAAGGGCGACTTACAACATAAATGCATGGGCCGCTCAGCCCCCGGCCGTCTGGCACGGGCAATTCAATATGCGGATCAGGCCGAGCTCAAGGTCCCGAAACTCCGTGAAATTTATGCCCAAGAGTCAAATGACCAGATTAGATAAACCGAGTTAATTCTTGCCATGTACCCGGTTGGCATATTTCATGCTGAGCCGGGTATATATGGTTCAATCACTCTTGCCGACACCATCGCTTAGTTTCCACCCTGCTCGCCTGCAGAACGTCGAAGTTGCGCTTCCACCAGTGCCGTGTTCAAACTCGACTCATCGAATACTTCGGGATACAAACGATAATACTTGCCTACTTCAAAGACCTGCTTAAATGCCATATCTTCCAGATATTTGCGTGTTGCCGCCGGGAGGCCAAGCAACGTCAACAAGCGGGGAGCCAACCATTCAATATACTCCATCATCATTGCAGTCCCGAGTTGATCACCACCCGCTTCACGAATTAACAGCTCAGGAAAGGCCTCTGCTGACAAATTTCGGCCTTGCAGGGTATTTTGCAAATGCTCTCCATGTAGTCCGATTCCACCACCATTTGGAGTTCGTCGGAACCACTGCGCACATCCGGTAGTACCTGCTATTTTCCGCACCTGACTATTGATCACTTCATAATGGTACTGTTGTTTTTCCTGCTCAGGCCGATTTGATTCAAGTAATACCCTGGAAGTAAAACTATGATCTGAAATTTCAGCCGCTTTCCATCGCAGGGCCGGCGGATTTGTCAGATGATTTTCATCTCGACTACTTGCCAACAACGCGAGAGGCATTTTCTGTTTTGAGTCTAATAACCAGAATTCAAAGATATCTTCCGCGGGAAATGGTAATTGCTCATGATATTTTTCCAGTCCGGCCAGGATATGAATGATCGTGTTTTCTACTTCACCATCATCTAACAAAGGGTTCAGCGGAATGCGTTGCAAGCCGGATTTCGCTGTCCATTCCCCCACGATAACAACGCGCATGGTTAGCGGTTGATCCAGCGCTCCCCATGAATGCCGCGGTAATACGGCTCGAATCTGAATCCGCCAGAGTATGCCATCCTCTGTATAGGCCTGGGCATTCTGTGCTTCAAGAATATGCAGTGTGCCGAGAAAGGGTGACAAGCGGCGAATGCTATAGTGCTGAAATTCGTCCAATGAATTCAAGTTTAACCGAGTTCCTGTAACCGCTTGGTCAGGCGACTGATCAAGTCTGATACTTGATCCTGGAATTCCGGATCTATCAGGTCAAACAGGAACTCCAGCTCATCGAG
>CBDUOW010000348.1:0-2361 GCA_965368945.1 uncultured Gammaproteobacteria bacterium | reverse complement strand
TGCCCCGTGGCTCCGGTTTCGTGATCTCGGAGCTGGATATCGACAAGGTACGCAATACCCGTCGTAATTTCCCCGTGCTGAAACACCGCAAGATCCCCTGTAAATTGGCCCAATGAGCACCCCATCACTGGATATGGCGCGTGAGGCGCTACTATCGCCCTATGGTTTAGGCGAGTCTGATCTGCAGACGGTCCTCGACCAGCTTATGGGTCACAGTATTGATTATGCGGATCTGTATTTTCAGCTAAGCCGTCACGAGTCCTGGATGCTGGAAGACGGGATCGTGCGTGAAGGTCACCATGGGATCGAACAGGGTGTCGGCGTACGGGCTGTCAGCGGTGAGAAAACCGGTTTTGCCTACTCGGATGAAATTATGCTGCCGGCTCTGACAGAAGCGGCCGATGCGGCGCGCGCTATTGCCCGTTCAGGCCGCCAGGGTGCGGTACAGGCCTGGCAGCAGCACGCCGGCCAGCGGTTGTATGTGCCGGTTGATCCCCTCAGTTCCCTTGACGCGGATCAGAAAATTACCCTGTTACGTGAACTGGATGCCGAAGCGCGCCGGCAGGATCCCCGCGTTAAACAGGTTGTCGTCAGCCTGGCAAGTACTCATGAGGTTATCCTGGTGGCAGCCAGTGATGGCACCCTGGCGGCTGATGTGCGGCCCCTGGTCCGCATGAACGTCAGTGTGATTGCGGAGCAGGGCGATCGGCGCGAACAGGGTTCCGCGGGCGGCGGCGGCCGAATCGATTACAGCTATTTTCAACAGCAGGACCATGCCCTTGAATATGCGCGAGAAGCGGTTCGGCAGGCCCTGTTGAATCTTGAGGCGGTGCCGGCCCCCGCCGGACCCATGCCCGTGGTGCTGGGACCCGGCTGGCCCGGTGTTCTGCTGCATGAGGCCGTTGGGCATGGGCTGGAAGGGGACTTCAATCGCAAGGGTAGCTCGGCCTTTTCCGGGCGCATGGGTGAGCAGGTTGCATCCCCCCTGTGTACGATCGTGGATGATGGTACCTTGCCCGATCGGCGAGGCTCTCTCAACATGGACGATGAAGGCACATCGACCCAGCAGACGGTGCTGATTGAAAATGGCATCCTCAAGGGGTATATGCAGGACAAACTCAACGCATCCTTGATGGGGCAAGTTTCCACAGGTAATGGTCGGCGTGAATCCTATGCCCATTTACCCATGCCACGCATGACCAACACCTATATGATGGCCGGCGAGCACGATCCACAAGAGATCATCGCGTCGGTTGATAAGGGCCTGTATGCCGTTAATTTCGGGGGTGGGCAAGTGGATATTACCTCCGGCAAGTTTGTGTTTTCGACCAGTGAGGCCTATTTGATCGAGAAAGGCAAGGTAACCCGGCCGGTGAAGGGGGCGACGTTAATCGGCAATGGTCCGGAAGTCATGACCCGCGTTTCCATGGTCGGTAATGACCTGGCGCTGGATCGAGGTGTGGGCGTTTGCGGCAAGGAAGGACAAAGTGTACCGGTCGGAGTCGGCCAGCCTACCTTGAAGATCGACAGCATTACCGTGGGTGGTACTGCCTAGCCAGGATTATCCTGGTCAGATAAGAGCTGCCGCAAATAGCGGAACAATTCACGTGCGGCTTTGGGTGGTTTTGCCTTAGCAGTTTCCTTGAGAGCGCTGCGAACCAATTGTCGAATATGCTGGCGGTCTGCTGCAGGGTATTCGCGCAATAAGGCTTCCAGTGCCTGATCACCCTCAGCCAACAAGCGATCACGCCACTGCTCCAGTTGATGGTGCTGTTGCACATCTTCCCGATAAGAGTGGGTGGCTTTTTCATAGGCCACGCGAATGGGTTCGAGCTCACATTGTCGCATCAGTTTGCCAATGTATTGCAACTGGCGTTTCAGAGCGCCGCGCTGGTGCAGACGCTGCGCTTCCGCGATCGCGGCATGCAGGTCATCAGGTAAAGGAATCTGCTCCAGGGCGGATTTATTGAGTTTCACCAGTGACTCGCCCAGGGCCTGAAGGGCATGGGCATCGCGTTTACGCTGAGTTTTACTGACTGGAGTGTCATCGAAGGGATCGTCGTCATGCATGTTTTTATTATCGCATTTGTCGCGACTGGTCTGCACCAGTAGAATGCCTGCATTCGAATAATCATCATTGATCCGAGAGTACTATGAGCCAAGAACCTGTCCCCGTATCCGCAACAGATAGCCCCTTTGATATTGAGCGCAGCCTGAGTGTGGTGGACGATATGCTCTCGGAAGCCCGTAAGCTGGGGGCCTCGGCGGCTGAAGCCGGTGTTAGTGTCGAAGCCGGCTTATCAGTTAACGTAAGGCTTGGTGAAGTCGATACCCTGGAACACAATCGCGATAAAGGTCTTG
>CBDUOW010000347.1:0-2385 GCA_965368945.1 uncultured Gammaproteobacteria bacterium | reverse complement strand
TCACACCAGTTCAGTTATCGCATGTACCTGCTATACCTGGATCTGGAAGAATTGCCTGAACTGTTTGATCGTCACTGGTTTTGGTCTGCAAGGCGTCCAAATATTGCATGGTTCAGGCGCAAGGATCATATGGGTAACCCTGACCTGTCACTCGATAGCACAATCCGGGATACCATTCAAAACGCCACCGGCATAAAACCAGAGGGGCCGATTCGGCTGCTGACTCATTTGCGCTACTTCGGCTACGGATTTAACCCGGTCAGCTTTTATTACTGCTATAACCGTGACGATACACAGCTACAAACCATTGTGGCTGAAGTTAATAATACCCCCTGGGGTGAACAACACTATTATGTGCTTCCTGCCAGTGAACACACAGGCCATGGACGCCATCAGCGATATAAGCGGCAGAAAGAATTTCACGTTTCACCCTTTATGCCTATGGATATCGAGTATGACTGGCGATTCAGTGTGCCGGCAAAACGCCTGAATGTGCATATGGAAAACTTTCATGCGGGTCACAAGGTATTTGATGCAACCTTGCAACTTCAACGCACGGCAATTACTTCTACCAGCTTAGTACGTGTTCTGTTGCAATATCCTTTCATTACCGGCAAGATTATTGTCACTATTTACTGGCAAGCGCTCAAGCTGCTAGTGAAAAAAGTTCCGTTTTATTCCCATCCAGACAAAAAGGAGGCGCCTGAGTCGGCGTAATGATTATGCGAAGTTCTGAAGCCACAATATCTGAATCAATCATCAACAAGGATAAATCACGTTGGCTGGATAGACTTGCCCGTAAAGCTGTCCATAATCACCTGCGTCGCATGCAGAAAGGTGAGCTGGTAATACGTGAAGACAAGGTTGAATATTATTTTGGGCAAAGATCTCCGGACTGCAGCCTATGTGTCACCATTGATGTACAGGATTTTCGCTTCTACAGCGAAATCGCCTTTGCCGGCAGCGTTGGTGCCGGTGAGGCCTATATGCAAGGTTTCTGGACTTGTAGCGATCTTACCTCGCTGGTTCGCCTCTTACTGATAAATCGTGATGTGCTGGATAGTATGGACCAGAGCCTTTCGCGCCTCAAAGCACCCCTCAATAAGTTACTGCACTGGTTAAACAGAAATACACGTCGCGGTAGCCGTCGTAATATCGAGGCTCATTACGATCTTGGAAATCAGTTATTTGAACAATTCCTTGACCCCACTTTGATGTATTCGGCCGCCTATTATCAGACACCCACAATGTCACTGGAGCAAGCCGCGATCACCAAACTGGATCGCATTTGTCTGAAACTGGAACTCGCACCGGAGGATCACGTCCTCGAAATCGGAACCGGCTGGGGTGGGTTTGCAATTCATGCCGCACAACATTATGGCTGTCAGGTCACAACCACGACCATCTCGCAACAGCAGTATGAACTGGCTAGCCAAAAGGTCCAAAAGGCCGGCCTGGAGGATCGTATAACTGTATTATTAAATGATTATCGAGATCTACAGGGTCAATTTGATAAAGTTGTTTCCATTGAGATGGTTGAAGCCATCGGCCATCAGTATCTGAATACTTATTTTTCAAAATGCAATCATTTGCTAAAGCCGGATGGAATGATGTTATTACAGGCAATCACCATCACAGATCAACTTTATCAAGCTGCACTCCAGGATGTGGATTTTATCAAGCGCCATATTTTCCCTGGAGGTTTTTTACCCTCCATATCGGTGATGACAAACAGTGTTGCCAAGGTTACAGATATGAAACTATTTCACCTTGAAGATATTGGCCCGCATTACGCAACAACCTTGCGTGACTGGCGACAGCGTTTCTTTAATAACATTGAGCAAGTCATGGCACTGGGTTATACGGATACATTTTCACGAATGTGGGACTATTATCTCTGCTATTGCGAGGGTGCATTTATGGAAAGGGCTATTGGCACTGTCCAGATGTTGCTGGTCAAACCTGACTGCCGGCGCACCCCTGTGCAGCTCCCTGAATAGCAACGCTCGGGAAATGCGATGGCTACTGCCCGGATCACGGTTCCCAGACTGCCTGCCCAACTGGGTTATGCTGGTCTGCTTCCTTTTGTCGTGCTCAGTGCGGCCATCTGGCTTGCGCCGGCCACGTACCAGATACTGATTAATCAGGCGCTGTTGCTGTATGCCAGCCTGATTCTGACTTTCATGGGAGCGGTTCATTGGGGCCTCGCCATGGTCCAGGCCAGTACCGGTTATCAGCGTCAGTTGATGTTAAGCGTCATCCCGGCACTGGTTAGCTGGTTTGCATTTTTTCTGCCGGAAGTACTCAATTATTCAGTACTGATCATTGCTTTCGCCTTACTGTGCCTGTTTGACACCCGGATGAGCAAACTTGGACGTGCCCCGA
>CBDUOW010000346.1:0-2386 GCA_965368945.1 uncultured Gammaproteobacteria bacterium | reverse complement strand
TTAAGTTTCTGAATTATTACTAAAGTTTGTATAGACATTTGCGTCATCTAAACTTTAATAGGAAGAGAACCCAACAAAGTGTCTGGAAAAAAGCGATATATATAATATGGAGATAGGCCATGAGTATTACAAGAAATCAACCACCGGATAAGCTTGATTTAAGCAGTATCGATAATGAACATCGCATACAAATTGGTCTGTTGAACGCTTTGTATGATGCTGTAAACGATAAAAAACCGGCATCAGAGGTTAATCAAATTCTTAATCAATTGACCACTTACTCCGAGCTTCACTTTATGTCCGAAGAGCTACTCATGCGCATGTACGCCTACCCTGATTATGATGATCATGTTCATGATCATGAGGCAATGACCGAGTTCCTTAACGATATCATGAAAACGGTTACTGCCGGCCAGGATAGCCTGGCATTAAAAACCGCCAGTGATATGCGTCAATTCCTGGTTTCACATATCAGCACTCGGGATGAGGCGTTATCAGAATATCTAACCAAGGTGCAGACATGATTCGTTGATAATCCAGTCCTAATTTAATTTATATCGATATTTTGAATTTGAATTTAACAAGTAACATACTCAGCAAACAGTTCTGAAACGATACTGTAATCCTGTATACATCAATTCGAGAAAGTCGGTTTTGGGAATGTGATTACTATAGTCATGTATAGTAATACTGCAATGAGTATAACTACACTGAAACCATAGTGAATTGCAAACACAGTTGCAAGCACCACGCTGATAACCGAGGCACAGCCATTTATGCCCCATGCCCAGGGAATATAATAACTTGCATGTTTGGCCAGACTAGTCAGCGCTATGGGAAACGGCATGCCCATTAAAATGGCGAGTGGCGCAATAAGCAGGCTCATTAATAATGCCTTGAATCCAACAGGCGCTGCGGTCAGGTATGTGAAAACTGTTCCCAATGATAGTAAATAGATTAGACACAGCGCGCTTATTCCAGTTGCCACGGTGAAAATGATCTGTTCGCCTGTAAAATACCGCAACAGTCTTGCCGTCAGGAGACTACCCAATCCGGAAAAAACAAGAAAAGCAGTTAATGTTACTGCGATACTGTAAATCGGGTGATGTAATAATTGAGTGAATTTCTGAATAAAGGCAATTTCTATAAATAAATATGCCAGTCCGATTGTAAAAAAATAACAAACTACTTTTACACCCTTGATTTTATCGCTGGAAATCAGCCTGCGTCGATGAAGAAACCACACGGGTAAAATAATTAAAGCAAAGCTTAACAAGCCGGCAACAAGCAGGGTTACAATTAGATTGATGTATCCCCACTCTATTAGTGGCATGCCGCCCTGGCGTCGAAGTTGGTAGATTTCAGTAAAGGCAGACCATTTGAAAAAATGATGGAAAAACGGTTTATCATCTGTTGCCGGCTGAATGTTAAATTTATAACGATCCAGAAAACTTTCGGCATTATCGCTCAATATAGCGGATGTAGCTTGATAGAATAGCGGTGATGACAAGACATTATAGCGGTTTGCCTGTTCTGGTTGCAGTAATGGTGTGTACGCCAAATCAAATGATCGTTCGTGACAAAAGGCCTCAACAGCAGCTAATTCCTCATTAGTAAACATGCCGTTTTTAATGAGCAGTGTGCTGGTTTGCCAACTTCGAATCAGTATCAGGCGTTTTTCTGGTGACGTCACTCCCATTTGACGCAATACGGTGGTAGCAGTAGCAAAGAGCTTTAATGTGTCACGTGGGGGCAGTTTTATCCATCTTGTTAGTGCCAGATATCCATCCGGATTCAGTCGTTCCAGGTAGATGTGCAATGCTTCGGTAGTATATAAATAACTTTCATTCAGTGAATACAAGCCGGATATGGATGTATTAAAGGCGTCAGTTAGAGCAAGTTGGATCAAGTCATAGTTTTTCCTTGAGGTTGTCAGATAATCACGTGCCTCGCCAATATGAAGTGTAACATCATTTTGTTGATACAAATGCCCGGTAAAATCGCCATAGTTTTCATTAACAAGATCCACGATCTGGGGATTTATTTCTATCGCGCTTATATCCGGGATTTGATGAAACTTTGCCTGCAATACATCGGCTCCCCCGCCGGCGCCGACAATCAGGACATGGTTCAATTTTTTCAACTGATAAGGTAATGCTGACGTGATTTTATCCAGATATCCCAGCCGTTCTAGATCGGCAGGATACTCTGTCATCACACTAAGGTTATCGCCATCGGCGAATATTCCAATTTGGTTTAACGGCTCCTGGTTTGCATTCAAACTCATACCTGGTACATGGCGCAAAGGCACATCGCGACTTGCCACAACGCTAAGTATACCTAAGGGGCTTGACAGTTCTTCGGTAATTTCTGTGCCAGTTATACG
>CBDUOW010000345.1:0-2388 GCA_965368945.1 uncultured Gammaproteobacteria bacterium | reverse complement strand
TTGGTAGCCAGGACCAATAGCAATGTTCTGTTGTCAGGGTTTCGTCTTATCCGGTCCAGGTCCAGGTTCCGATTCCGGTTCAGGTTCAGGTTCCGGGAGGGAGGCCAAACGTTGATGTACTTCGTCAGCAATAATGTACTGTAAGCCCATACCGAGTCGAATCAGACTGACTTCATCTTCTGTTTGCAGCAGTTTAAATCGAATGGGCTCGGCCTGGCTTTTTACATAGACTTTGATATCAGCTTTGCCGTCTTTGACTTCAGTGGGACGTAATTCAAGTGCTTGTGCATGTTGCCAGTTGTTGATGAGTTCAATACTGGCATCCGCGGACAATTCAGGGTACTGGGGAGTCCGTTGCCACTGCCCCTCTTCGATGCTCAATTGCAAACCAGGCAAAACAAGTTTAACGATATCAGCAGCCGGCGGTAGTAAACTGTAATTTAGATAGATTGTCGGGCCAGCGGCAGCCTGGTAGTAGAATGTATCGACTATCGTGTGCAGCTGGTCTCCGGCCTGGACGTAGCGTCGCTGTTGTAGAGGTTCGGTGTCACCAAACTTGATTTGCACAGTGCGATTGAAAGTAACGACTGCGCGGGGTTTATCCAGGCCGTAAGTTGCAGGCTGTAATTCGTCCAGAGCATGACTGCTCAGGCTTTGCGCCTGTGTCAGACGCAACAACGACTGGACACGAAATTCATTTGCCGGAAGATGATAGGGGTTGTGCATCCACCACTGGCCGTCAGACTCCTTGACCAGTTCGACATCGTTGCCGGTTACACGCTTTAAATGAATATGATTAACCGTTTCCGGTGTTAGTTGCGTCAGTCTGGTTGGCGGCGGTTCGATTTTTTTCCCGGGTTCATAGACAACAACTAACAGCAGGATACCGAGCAGCAACAACAGCGCCAGATTGAGCCAGAGTCGGGAAGCCATGCTTATAGTTTGCGCCGTTTCACCCAGACAAAAATGCCACCACCGAGGAGTAACAGTGGCAAGCCTAGCAGGAAGAAGAGACCAAGCAGTGACCAGGCGGTTTCGCTCATAACCAGTTCAGTATCCGGTGACTTCCTGCCAGGGATGGCAATAAAGTTATCATCGTGGCTTAACCAGTTAATAATGTTATATCCAAGATCCTGATTGCCCTGATTACCGAGATAGGCGCTGGAAAGAAAGTCACCATCACCTAATACCACAACCCGTTGTTGTGGGCTGTCTTGTTCTTCATCTGTTGGTTCTTTGCCGGGCAATTCGCGTGTCAGCGCCATACCAATTGCCAGTGGGCCGGGAATATCCTGATCGGCGTCGTATTCAATGGTGCCCTGCATGATGCCGCTTTCGGCCCAACTGCGATCGATAGTCTGTAGAAAAGGCGTCGCGGTCCATTCTTCCTGACCAATGAACTGGATACCTCTGGCGCGTGGGAATAGTGTCATTAAAGCAAATCCACGTGTAATGGGGTGTTCATTGTAGCGGGTTACCAGCGCAAACGAGGGATCAGATATGCCCAGTACCTGTGTAGTGGGATCGACAATAACGCCATCTATAAAACGGATACGTAAGTCTTGCGCAAGTTCATCAAGGTTATAGAGGGCCCCGGGATCATGCAACCATAACAGGTTGCCACCGCGTTCCAGGAATTTACGGATTAAATCCACCTCGCCATCGAAATAGTCAATCTGCGGTCCGGCAATAATCAGTATAGCGGTGTCAACTGGAATTACCGGTTGCTCGGTGAGGTTGTGACTGACGATGTTAATACCTTTTGTGGCGAGGTAATTTGTGAGCAAGCTATAGTCATGATTGGCCTGCCCCGTTGCCTGACGCTCACCATGGCCTGTAAGAAAAACAAGCTTCTTCTCCTGGCTTCGCAGCAAGCGTTGTAAGCTGTTGGTGATAGTTTCTTCCCCGGGATTGGTGACATGCTCGCTACGGCCCTGGTAGGTGATCACTAACTCACCTTCAACCGTGATTCCCATTGCACGAGTTTTGTCCGGCTCAATATCCGGGTTCACAAAACTGAGTTCAATGTCAGGTTTGTGTTTTTGATAGCGACTGATGAATTCTTTTACGACAGGCTGTACCTGTTTGCTTGCAAACGCTGTTATCTGCACAGGGCCCTTAATACGAGACAGCAAGGTAATGCTGGTGTTGGAAAGGGTATGACGGCCGGTCGCCGTCCAGTCTGACTCAAAGCTATACCGCTGCGACAGCCAGGCTAGCAGTCCAATTACGGCAAGAAACAACACCACGAATACAAGATTCTGGATGCGGAATTGCAGGCGGGTTTTTCGATTAATTTCCATAATTTGCAATTAGTGTTGCAGTCGGTCTGTGTCAAGGCGACGGATGCTTAGTACAAGAAATACACTAATGAACAGAATAAAGTAC
>CBDUOW010000344.1:0-2411 GCA_965368945.1 uncultured Gammaproteobacteria bacterium | reverse complement strand
GGTTAAGTGCGTCAAACTCTTGTCGAGTCAGTGTCTTTGCAGCACCGCTGCCATTTTTCCCACCGTTGGCACCACCACCAGAGGATTGATTGCCTTTCAGAAGGGCCGAGTATTTCGGATCATTCTGAAATTCGCTTTTCAGCTCTTTCAAGGTCGAGACAGTCAAGTTCCCGTCTTTATCCAGCACCTTGATCGCGCCATCCGTGTATTTAACTCGCTTGGTCACAAACGCTGCGAGCAAGTCCACGTTATCACCTTCAGCCAGTTCGGATGCGAGCTTGAGACTGGCGTTTTCTTCCTTATCCTTTGCAATGCCGGCCCGGGTTTCCTCGAGTTCGGCTTGTGTTTCCTGTCGCTTCTGCTCGCTGGACTTGAACAAATTCTCATAGTCCTTGTCCGCGTGTGCTTTGGCTTCTTTTGCCGCCTGGGCGGCTTCTTCTGCTTCCCGCTTGGCCTGTTTTGCCTTCTTGGCCTCGGTCAACAGTTCTTCTTTCTTTGCATTCACGGCCTCGAATTGCTTACTTACATCGGCCAGTTTTGTGTTCAGTTCTTCTGCTTTGGCTGCACTGTCTTTTAATGCTTGCAGCTCTTCATCGGATATCTCCGGCATTTCATTTCTCCTGGTCACAGACCATAGTCACAGACTATTAACTTTATAGCACTAATAGCTTAATACTTCAAATACCTGCCCGTTCAAAGGCGGTCGGTTCTAACACTCTCAGTTGATCAATCGAATAGGTGGCCCCTTTCGCATCGGTAAACTTGTCGATGGATAATCCCCCGTTTCTGAATAGCTTGGCCCTATCCTCCCCATCAGCGAACTTGCTGAAATACTCATCCTGAAACGAGGCGGGCTGTTTTCTCAGCCACCCCCCAAATGTGGACTTGCCGGATACCGGTTGAGGGCCATCGGCCCCGAATGAGCCCCGCTCGCCCTTTATGTTTCCTTTGACAAACTCATCATAGATTTTCGGGATACGCACTGATCGGCACTGATAATGCAAGGGGGGCTTTGGCCCCTGACCGATAGGGAAAAACTTACCATCAAACCCCGCGCATGTGTCTGTGGTATGAATATCCAGGGTCGCCACAAACTCTTCGGACTCGATAATGTCAGAGTTCGCCCGGTAGATTTCATCCCTGGCCACAGTGCCCGCGTGATTCGCGGCGGTTCGGATCAACGCCTCAGCCTGGGCCTTGGTGCGGGTCCGCATCAGGCGCGAGACTTCGTTAGCGATCTGGGTGGTGGTTTGACCCTGCGCGATACCCGATTGGATTACATGGTTAATATTCGTCACCGTGGAGCGGGTGAATACGTCGATCGCCTGGTCAATGGTGAGCGTGGTAGTCGCCTTCCCGGTCAATAACGTCATCGGGGTGTTGGTGACAGCCGAGAAGATTTGATCCACCGTGACCCCCATCGTGTCCACGGTAATCATTTTGTTTAGGAAGCGATCTGTGAACCCGGACTCATATTCCACGAAATCGGCCAGATCCAATGAGAGTTGCCCGCTTAACTTGTCCATTGCTTCGGATACGATAATGGACAAATCGCGCTCAAGGACTGACAGGCGGATAGACTGGAATTCAGTAAGGCTAACAGCCGTCAAGCGGGTCCTTACATCAGACAGCATTTCCTCGATGAAAGGTAAGAGCTTTGCAACTTCCCCTGTGCCATAGCGTTGCAGATAGACCTGATGACGGGTCAGGGCGTCTACCGCATAGGTGAGCTGGCTCATATTCCGGGCAGGGAGAGGGGTCCGGTGGCAGCGATCTCGGCGTCGATATCCTCATCCGTGCGGGATTGGTCAATCCAGCCGGCTCGGCGTACCGTACCGCGCAGATCGGTCTTTGCCATAACCTGCAAGTCAGTCAATTGAATCAGGGCCATGACCAGTTGCGGATCAAGCGACTTATCATAAAACTCTTTATTGATCTCGATCATGGCTTCTTCCGTTGACCCCATGAATAACCCGGCCCATTCAAAGCACTTTTTGAGTGCGCTCTCAATGTTGCCGACAATCGCGCCCAATAGGGAGTTCTGGCCGGCAAAGCGTATTCGGGCGGCTTCAGCCGTTTCCGTACCGGTGTTGTCCATGATGATCCGCGCCCCGATTTTGACCATCTGCTCTTCTTTGGCCTTCATGCCTTCGGACGGCATCTGATTGGGGTCAGCCTGGAGCAAGTTAGCAGACGATCCCTCGTTACCCAATATCCCGCCCCTGGACCCCAGAGCTATGCCGTTTTTCATGTACTTGCTGGCCCATGTCTCGGTTAGGCCGGAGATGAACAGGGTCGGCTGGCCCACCATGAAGGATGACTCTTCATAGTCGGCGGAATTGCGGTAATGCGCGATATTGACTTCAGCCAGGTCATATAACGGGGCCTCATCCACGGTTTCATCGTTGTTC
>CBDUOW010000343.1:0-2412 GCA_965368945.1 uncultured Gammaproteobacteria bacterium | reverse complement strand
CGGATTTTTATGCCAGACGCGCCCAAGACGCGCCGCCTGTGTCATAATACCGCCGCCTAAAAGCAACCTGTTTTTAATACGAATTTTCCAACGACAAATAGAAAGGTAATTCAATGAGCTTTCTGATTTCTGATGCATACGCCGAAGCGGCGCCGGCAGCCACTGGTAGCGATCCAATATCTTCACTGATTTTCTTTGGTGGTTTTATCCTGATTTTCTATTTCATCCTGATTCGGCCCCAGCAGAAACGCGCCAAGGAACACCGCAACCTGGTTTCCGCGCTGGCGAAGGGCGATGAAGTTGTGACCAATGGGGGTATCCTCGGCAAGGTCACGGATGTGGGTGATGAATATATCAGTGTCGAACTGGCTGATAACGTCACCGTACGGTTACAAAGGCAGGCTATTACCACTGTGTTGCCAAAGGGCAGCCTCAAAGCCGCCGGCGAAAAATAATAAAGTGTAAAGTGTTAAGCGGGGCCGGCAGGCCCCGCGACACGGTCGTTGTGCGCACGACACAATGAGCAAAACCTTCAAACGAGATACTCCAGCATGTTGAATCGCTATCCGCTGTGGAAATACCTTCTAGTCCTGGTTGTGTTGGTCGTCGGGATCATCTATGCGCTGCCAAATCTGTACGGCTCCGATCCGGCTATCCAGATTTCCGCCACCCGCACCACCCAGGTCGATAACAGCACCTATTCACAAGTGCAGAATCTGCTGCAGGGTAACCAGGTTCTGGTGCGCAGTATGGTGCTGGATGAGACCGGTTTGCTGGTGCGCTTCGAGAATGTCGAGGACCAGTTAAAAAGTAATGGCCTGATCCGCGATATGCTGGGTGAGGATTACACTGTCGCCCTCAACCTGGCCAGCGCGGCCCCGGCCTGGATGGAAAACATCAATGCCAAGCCCATGTATCTGGGGCTCGATTTGCGCGGCGGTTTGCACTTCCTGATGGAAGTCGATACCGAGACCGTGATGAAGCAGGCCTATGAGCGCTACATTAATGATCTACGTGGTTTGTTGCGCAGCAAGAAGGTTCGCTATCTCACCATTTCACAGCGGGGTGAAGCACTCGAGTTGAAATTCCGCGACAGCGAAAATCGCGATCAGGCTCAGCGAGCTATCCGTGGTGAATTCCGTGAACTGGTATTAACCGATGCAGAAGAAGGGAGCACCTTCCTGCTTCGAGCCAACCTGGGTGAACCGGCGATTCGGGAGATCAAGAAAGGCGCCCTGCAACAGAACATTACCACCTTGCGAAACCGCGTGAACGAACTGGGTGTGGCCGAACCGGTTATTCAGCAGCAGGGCGATGATCGTATTGTGGTACAACTTCCCGGTATTCAGGACAGTGCGCGCGCCAAGGAAATTCTTAGCGCCACGGCAACCCTGGAGTTTCGGTTGGTGGCAGTCGATCAGAGTGTGCAGGAAGCCCTGGCCGGCAAGGTGCCGGCGGGAACACGCCTATATAAAGAACGTAACGGTAATCCGATTCTGCTTAAAAAACGCGTCATCATTACTGGCGACCGTATCACCCATGCCAATTCCGGTTTTGACCAGGATTCGGCCAGTCCGGCGGTATTCATTAATCTCGATGGCGCCGGTGCCAAGGTAATGGGAAAAACCACCAAGGAAAACCTGGGCAAGCCCATGGCCGTGGTGTTTATTGAGCACAAGAGCGACACCAAAAAGATTAATGGCGAGTTGGTGACCAAGACCCGCAAGGTGGAAGAGGTCATTAACGTTGCCACGATCCAGGGGGTGTTCAGCAAACGTTTCCAGATTACCGGCCTCGATAGCGTGGATGAATCCCGCGACCTGGCACTATTACTGCGTGCCGGTGCCCTGGCGGCGCCGATTCGCATCGTTGAAGAGCGCACCATTGGTCCCAGCCTGGGGCAGGACAATATTGATCAGGGTAAACTTTCTGTTCAGATTGGTATGTTATTTGTCATCGTGTTCATGGTGATCTGGTATCGTGGATTCGGGCTGGTGGCCGATACGGCACTGCTGGTGAACCTGGTGCTGATTGTGGCGGTACTCTCCATGTTGCAGGCGACCCTGACCTTGCCGGGCATTGCCGGGATAGTACTGACCGTGGGTATGGCGGTGGATGCCAACGTGCTGATCTTCGAGCGCATTCGCGAGGAGCTGCGCAACGGCAATACGCCGCAATCGAGTATCAATGCGGGTTATGAAAAGGCCCTGTCCACCATTGCCGATGCCAATATCACCACGCTGATTGCCGCGGTGGTGTTGTTTATATTCGGTACCGGTCCGATTAAAGGGTTTGCGATTACCTTGTCCATCGGCATTGTGACTTCCATGTTTACCGCCATCATGGGTACCCGTGCCATCGTGAATCTGTTTGTCGCCGGTCGCAAGATCAACAAACTGTCCATTTAATTTT
>CBDUOW010000342.1:0-2415 GCA_965368945.1 uncultured Gammaproteobacteria bacterium | reverse complement strand
CGATCTATGTTACTCTGACCGGGTCAGCGTAACGGAGCTGTGTTTTCGTTTCCTCATCTGTTTGCCCAGGCATTACCGCCAGCTGATCACAACAATAATAGCCACATTTCATCGCCTTAACGTGGTTAATGGATCGGTTCTTCTTTTTCGCTCTAGTTGTCTGTTGTGCACTCCTGACTTTAAGCGTCAGGCGTTTTGCTGTTTATGCAATTTAATTAAATATTGAGTCTGGAAGCCCCCAATGCATATAGAAATCATAACGACACCCAATGAGACGTTAAAAGAAAGCGGATTTGGAACACTGAAAGCCTGTAACAGTGTTTTCGACGCCATTCAGAGCATGGGCTACAGTGCCCGCTTGAGTGTGTGCGAAACGAAAGATGATTTAGAAGACGTTGTCAAAAGACAGCCTGAATTGGTCATCCTGGCGGTAAAGTATATTCCCGTTAAAAATGAAAATGGCATCTGGTTATCGGATTATTTTGCCAGGCACGGCATTAATTTCACCGGTTCTACACGCGAAGTTCTGGAATTTGATTCCAACAAAGTGCTCGCTAAAACCCATTTAACCAACAAAGGCATTAACACCGCCAATTATTTTATTGCGACCCCTGGGAAGTATAAAGATGAAAGCGAATTGCCAATTACCTTCCCGCTGTTTCTAAAACCTTTGGATGCGGCCAATGGCAACGGCATTGACGATCTATCCTATGTCACCAACTTTACTGACTACGAAAGTAAAGTCGCGTCGTTATACGACACATTTAATCAGCCCATCCTGGCAGAGGAATATCTGGACGGTCGTGAGTTTACCGTTGCCGTCATCAAAACACGCAACGGAAAATTAATCGCATCCGCGGTTGAAGTCATCCCGCCGACATCCACGCATGGGCTGAGGATTTTAGGTGCGCAGGCTAAAAAAGATGATTCAGAAAAACTCATCGAGATTGTCGATGATGAAGTAAAGAACAGAGTCACCACCCTGGCGATTGATGCGTTTAATACCCTCGGCGTCAGGGACTTTGGGCGTATCGATATTAAAACGAACAATCATGGGGAATGTTTCTTCATGGAAGCAAACCTGGTACCGGGTATGACCTATGGTTCCAGTTATTTCCCTGAAGCCTGTGATATCGCACATGAATTCACTTACGATAAAGTGATCGAATTGCTGTTAGCCGGAGGACTTGCCAGGGTAAGCGTAATCCCTGATATGATTCTTGGCGCAGACGAAATGGCCGGTTGTTGAACTATAAATTCATTATCGCGTGGAATGAACCCACCGGACCTTTCAACAAGCTATAATATTCCTCATATATATAGTATTTGACGAAGTTCGTTAGCAACCGTAAAGTGATCACCCGGTATTATTCAGAATACGAACGGATTAATGAGTTCCAGCCGCATGTCCTATGAGCTTTTAGTCGAAGTTACACGTCATGGCACCGTCGAAAGTCGGCATTTTGGTTCTGCCGTCGTGTGTGATGCCAGGGGCAACGTGGTGGAAAGCTGGGGAGACATCGAAAGCCTGGTGTTCCCGCGCTCTGCGCTAAAGCCGATGCTGGCGATTCAACTGGTCGAGAGTGGTGCCAGTGCCCATTATGCCCTGAACGATGCAGAATTGTCGCTCGCCTGTTCGTCGCATCAGGGTGAGCAAATGCATCAAGATCTGGTGGCGTCATGGCTAAACCGCCTGGGGTTAACTGAGGCGCATTTAGCCTGTGGCCCCGTGCTACCGGAAGATACTGAGAGTGCCCACAAGTTGCTGGCTTCCGGGCAGCAAGGCTGTCGAATTCATCACAATTGCTCAGGCAAACACGCCGGATTTTTAACCACGGCACTGCATTTGGATCTGTCTTTGGATGACTACCACCATATCGAACATTCATTGCAACAATTATCGCTGGATACCCTTTCCGACCTGGCTGATATTGACCTTAAACAATATCCCATTGGAATCGATGGTTGCGGATTACCTGCTCCCACGATGCCCTTGCTGCGACTCGGACACGCCACCGCCCGCTTCGCGAATCCTGTGGATTTGTCAGATTATCGCGCGCAGGCAATTTACCGTCTTCATGAAGCCATTACCAATGAGCCTCTCTATATTGCCGGGCATGGCTCAGTGGTCAGCGAGTTGAACGAAGTCACCAAAGGCGCTGTGCTGGCAAAAACCGGTGCCGAGGGGGTTGCCACCGCGGCCTTACCTGGGCGAGGCCTGGGGATTGCATTGAAAATTACGGATGGCAGTTCCCGCGCGCGCTCAGTCGCATTATTGGCAATCCTTGATCATCTGGGCGCCCTGTCTGATGAAGAGAAACATCAACTTCAGGCTCATATCTCGCCGGTGATACTCAACTCAACAGGCATTGTGGTGGGAGAAATTCGCCCCGCCGCATCCTGGTTGCCGGGATT
>CBDUOW010000341.1:0-2422 GCA_965368945.1 uncultured Gammaproteobacteria bacterium | reverse complement strand
GGCTGGTGGTTCTGGGATCCGGTGGAAAATGCCTCTTTCATGCCATGGCTGGTGGGCACGGCCCTGATGCACTCCCTCGCCGTGACTGAAAAACGCAGCGCCTTCAAGGCCTGGACCGTGTTGCTCGCCATTTTTGCTTTTTCACTCAGCCTGCTCGGCACCTTCCTGGTACGTTCGGGCGTATTGACCTCAGTGCATGCCTTCGCGACCGATCCGGAGCGCGGAGTGTTTATCCTGATTTTCCTGGTGATCGTAATTGGTGGTTCGCTGGCACTGTATGCCTGGCGCGCACCGCAAATTCGCAGCAGCGGCAGGTTCGAGTTGTTCTCACGCGAAACCGCCCTGTTACTCAACAATGTGATCCTGGTGGTGGCTTGCGCCAGTATCCTGCTCGGCACCTTGTATCCACTGGTACTGGATGCGCTCGGCCTGGGCAAGATCTCGGTCGGCCCGCCCTATTTCAACAGCGTGTTTGTTCCCCTGACGGCACCGTTGGCCGTGCTGGTAGGCTTCGGCATGATGACCCGCTGGAAGCAGGATAACTTTGGCCGTCTGTTTCACTTGTTGCGCTGGGCCATGCTGGCCGCACTGATCGTGGGAATCGCCTGGGCCGCCATGATGCCCAGCTTCAAGATTGCCGCTGCGGTTGGGCTGGTGCTGGCCGCCTGGGTCGTGTCCGCCACTGTGGTGGCCTTCAAGGCCCGCCTGGGCAGCAAGCAAAAACTCCTGCCGGCCTTGCGTTCCATACCGCGGGGTTTTTATGGCATGACCCTGGGCCACGTCGGAATGGCGGTGTTTATTGTCGGCATTACCCTCACCAGTCTCTACAGCACGGAAAAAGATGTGCGCCTGGCGCCGGGAGACAGTTACGAGATGGGCGGTTACCGTTTCCAGTTTGAAGGGGTACAACGATTTGACGGTCCGAACTACATTGCCAGCGCCGGCCGGGTGACCGTAACCCGCGACGGGGAACTGGTCAAAGTCATGCAGCCGGAAAAACGCATCTACCAGGTGCAGCGTCAACCCATGACCGAAGCGGCCATCGATGCGGGGCTGACACGGGATTTATTTGTTGCCCTCGGTGAGCAACTGGATGAAGCCGGTGGCTGGAGTGTGCGGCTGTACGTTAAACCTTATATTCGCTGGATCTGGCTGGGGGCGATAATCATGGCCCTTGGCGGTTTGCTGGCTGCGACGGATCGCCGTTATCGCATGGCCGTACGCCAGACTGCCAAGCTACCGGCTGGCAGCGCCGCCGCGGGGGCCGCCTGATATGTGGCGTTATCTGGCTCCCCTCGGTATTTTCATTGTGCTGGTGGTGTTTCTCAGCGTTGGTCTGAAGCTCGATCCGCGCGAAGTGCCGTCGCCTTTGATTAACAAACCCGCGCCGGCGTTTACGTTGCCGAAACTGCATCAACCGCAACAAACAGTCAGTCCGGCTGATTTCAAGGGCAAGGTCTGGCTGCTGAATGTGTGGGCATCATGGTGTGTCTCCTGTCGTGCCGAGCATCCGGTGCTCAATCAAATGGCGCGTAACAGCCAGGTTCCCATCATCGGCCTGAACTACAAGGATGGTCGGGATGTGGCGCAGCAATGGCTGCGGCAACGCGGCGATCCCTACACCGTGAGTGCCTTTGACGAAGACGGACGGGCGGGGATCGACTGGGGTGTGTATGGCGTACCGGAGACCTTTGTCATCGACAAGCGAGGTGCCATTCGTTACAAACATACCGGGCCGGTTGATCAAAAAGCGGTCACCGATAAAATCATGCCGTTGGTGCGTGAGCTGGAGAAGGAACCGGCATGAAAAAACTGATTCTATTGTTACTTTTCAGCGTGATGGGGACTGCCTTCGCCGGAGTGGAAGTGCACAAGTTCGAGCAAGCCGAGCAGGAACAACAATACAATCGCTTGATCGCTGAATTGCGTTGCCTGGTTTGTCAGAACCAGAACCTGGCCGATTCCAATGCCGAACTGGCCCAGGACCTGCGCCAGGAGGTCTACGAAATGATTCAGAATGGCGCCAGCGATCAGGAAATAGTTAATTTTATGGTGGCGCGTTATGGCGACTTCGTGCTCTACCGGCCACCCTTCAAGACCACTACCGCTTTTTTGTGGATTGGGCCCTTTATCATTCTTATCGCAGGTTTCGTGATTCTGTTGGTGTTTATTCGCAAACGGAAACAGGCCGGCGCGGTCGAACTGGATGAATCTGAGCATGCCCGGGCGCGTGAATTACTGAACGAGAAAAACGAGACCGATTCCCAATGATTGTATTCTGGATTTTTGCCGCGCTGATGCTGGCGGCGGCCTTGTGGTTACTTATCCCTGCCTTACTGGGGCGCAAATCGGTCCGCGATCTGGATCGCAATCAACAAAATGTGGCGATTGCGCGCGAACGCTTTAAAGAACTCGAAAGCGA
>CBDUOW010000340.1:0-2425 GCA_965368945.1 uncultured Gammaproteobacteria bacterium | reverse complement strand
GGCTCATCAAATGCCTGCCCCCAGGGCCCGCCGGCGCGGATCAACTCGGCCAGTTGCATATCGATTTCCTCCGCCGCGAGGGGACCGTCACTTAAAAGCACGCCGTGCAGTTCATCTTCATTCAGATGACGACGCACTTCCTCATCGAACGCATTGGCAAAGGCGCTGAAGTTTTCCAATGGCAGACTCAGGCCCGCGGCCATGGCATGGCCGCCAAAGCGACTGATAAGATCCGGATGGCGTGTCGCCACTGCATCCAGGGCATCGCGAATATGCACGCCCTTGACCGAGCGTGCCGAGCCTTTGATGTCACCGCTGCCGGTTTGCGCAAAGGCAATCACCGGGCGGTGCAAGCGATCCTTGAGGCGAGAGGCGACAATCCCGACCACACCTTCATGCCATTTTTCGTCAAACAGGCATAAACCCACCGGCAAACTGTCATCTTCCAGTTGCATGCTGTCGATTAATTCCAGCGCCTGCTGCTTCATTTGATCCTCAATGCCGCGGCGTTCCTTGTTAAGGCTATCCAGTTGGCTGGCCAGTTGCCGTGCCCGGTCGATGTCCTGACTCAACAGGCATTCGATGCCGACGGACATATCTTCCAGTCGACCCGCGGCATTGATCCGCGGCGCGACGCAAAAGCCGAAGTCGCTGGTCACCAGGCGGGATGGATCACGCCCCGCCACTTCCAGCAAGGCACGAATTCCCGGCCGACAATGACCACCCCGCACCCGCGCCATGCCCTGCGCCACCAGGATGCGATTGTTGTAATCAAACGCCACCACATCGGCCACCGTCCCCAGCGCCACCAGATCCAGCAAGCTTGCCAGGTTGGGTTCCTCATTGCTGTCGTCAAACCAGTTCAGCTCCCGCAAGCGGGCACGCAACGCCAGCATGAGGTAAAAAATCACCCCGACGCCGGGCAGCGCCTTGCTACCAAAACTGTCGCCCGGCTGGTTCGGATTGACGATCGCCGCCGCGGCCGGTAACACAGCACCGGCAAGATGATGATCCGTGATCAGGACCTGGATACCACGTTCATTCGCCGCCTCTACCCCCGCCAGGCTGGAGATACCATTGTCAACGGTAATGATCAGATCCGGTTGTGACTCGGCCGCCACCGCAACGATCTCCGGTGTCAGGCCATAGCCATATTTAAATCGGTTCGGTACCAGGTAGTCGACCTGTTGCAGTCCGAACATGCGCAAGGCTTCCAACGCCAGCGTGGTACTGGTCGCACCGTCCACATCAAAGTCGCCCACAACCAGAACACGTTGCTGTTGTTGCAAGGCAGTAACCAACAGTTCAACCGCGGTGTCGATGCCTTTCAAGTCCTGATAGGGCAGCAGATGTTTCAGCCCGTATTCCAGTTGAGTGGGATCGGTGATCTGCCGGGCGGCATACAAACGTGCCAGCACCGGATGAATATCACCGAGGGAGGGCAACGTGTCCGGTAAAGCCCGTCGCTGAATCACATGGTTTGTATTATTCATGGCGTCAGAAACGTCTCCAGGGATCGTCGTCGTCGCCACCAACGACGCAGGTGTTTGCGTTTAAGTTGATACTGTTGACCGTTGACGGGTATCAGATTCAAACATTTAATATTCCCGCTCCTTAAACCGCTAATCAGCGGCGACAGGTATCGGGTTTGCATCGACTGTAAACATTCCAGCCAACGAAACGCATCCTTGCCCTGCACGCTGACATAACAATCCGTCATCACCAACAGGCAGCGACCCTGCAGTGTATCCGGATCAAACTCTACCAACGGGGAACATTCAACATCGCAGAACTTCGCCAGTGCGCGCACCACGGCATTATCGCTATACACATGATCCCAGGGCGCTGAACCACTTAGCGGCATTTCCCCTTCCCCCCAGAACCAGACACTGTTGACCGGCATTTTCCCTGCTTCGGCACGTTGTGTATTTACTTCATGGTTATGCAACAGCATTTGTAATTCATTCAAACGACCGTGCCATTCACGCTGATTGTCGCCTTGGGGTAAATGTGGGTGCACGCTTTGACCCATGACTTCGTGCAGCGGCGTGGTGGTAATGGCGTCGGCTGCATCCAGTCTTAAATACCAGCGCTGCGGATGCGGCGCGTGGAAGTGCCAGCCGTCGGCGGCAAAGTGCTGGTTCAATGTCTCGATCATTGCAGCGCTTTCGTCAACTTGCAGTTGCAGGGCATCACTCGCCACCAATACCGCCTGGGAGCGATCGGGCTGCAGGTAAACCGGATCGGCACGTAACCACCAGCCATCCTGTGCGTCGAGACCATCGAATGCGGCCGTAATCGCGGCAACCGGGCATGCTGGTTTCTCAATCTGGAGAGCGAATAACGTAAATAATTCCGCCAGCCAATCCCTCTGCGGACCGTGATTGATCCTGGCCCGCGACAACAGGGTTTCGAGTAACTTCAG
>CBDUOW010000339.1:0-2429 GCA_965368945.1 uncultured Gammaproteobacteria bacterium | reverse complement strand
TGTATCGCACGTTGCACAGAGGCTAAGCCGATACCGGCCCCTTCAAACTCCTCAACAGTGTGAAGACGTTCAAATGTGCCAAACAGCTTGTGTGCATAGTCCATATTGAAGCCCACGCCATTGTCAGTCACTTTATATACTGTCTGGCCGTTCTCTTCGCCAGAACTGAAGCGAATAGTTGGACTTGCTTCGTTTCGAGTAAATTTCCAGGCATTATCCAACAGGTTCTGCAGTACACCGCGTAACAGCCTTGCATCTGCCTGCACGCGTAATCCCGGCTGTATGTCAATTTCTACCTGGCGCTCAGGTTCACTATCCCTGATCTCTTGAACAATCTCTTCTGCGATGCCTGAAAGATCAATACTTTCAATGTCAATTTCATTGCGGCTGATGCGTGTCAGTTCCAGAATGTGTTCAATCTGATCGGCCATGCGCATTCCCGCAGCCGAGATTCGGTTAAGCGAATCCTGATGTTCAGGGTCTATGTTCTCTTTGAGGTCTTCCTGCAATATTTGGCTAAATCCGGTAATCGCGCGCAAGGGACTGCGCAGGTCATGGGCAATGGTGTAGCTAAAGGCCTCCAGTTCCTTGTTTGTTTCTCGCAGTTCATTTGTCTTTACTGCCAGTGAGCGGTTGACATCCTCCAGCCGGTTGAGCATGGAGTTCAGGGTTTCCCCCAGGACTCCAAACTCGTCTCCTGACTGACTTGGTACGCGTTGTTGGATATCGCCATCGCGAATGTGCCGCGCCACCGCGGTCATGATGTTCAGAGGCTTACCTATGCGGTTATAGACAAACCAGACCAGTCCTGCCATTGAGAGTAACAACACCAGAGCTACGCTTATCCATAGGCGAGCAAGTTCGGCGTCAATTTCCTTATTCACAAGATTGATTTCGTGTCGGTGATGATTGACGATCTGTTCAACCATTAAATTGGTCATATTGGAAGGATTTTCCACAACCTTCCAGATATAGCGATCGGCTTCAAAAGTTGGGTCATCCGAGGCATTGTAGATCTTCAGGGCTTCGCGATATCGTCGACCAAGCACGGCGTAGTCTTCCTGGAATTTCAGGGCCGCCTGGACGTGGGGAGAGCTCGATTCGTCATCGTGATGAGACGCCTCACCATGTAAGGAAATCAGCGCGTTTATTGCATTTCTGGTTTCACGTTCCTTGGCGTAAAACTCACTGAGATACTCATAATATCTTTCAGTCTCGTGCCCTCTTAGGATTAGATTTGTCCACGCTGTTTGCTGGCCTTCGAATGCTACTTTTGCCCGGTATGCCATCATTAATTCATTACGTGTATGAACCCAGATACTGTCCGTTACGGCCATGTTCTGGCGGTAAATTGAAGCGGCATAGGCCCCTAATACCAAAAGCACGCACACCACAAGCATAAATATAAGAACAAGCTGGTGCCGAATACTCATGAATTTAGTTCTTGCCTTGGTAGGGGTTCACGCACTGGTGCGTCAGGAAGTCGAGAGCAGAAGTTTTGCACTCGTCACTCCTGTGAGCCGACTGGTGAAAAGTATAGTTGCTCACCGTCAACCCGGTAATTCAGAATAAGTTGCTGTCCCTGGATTGACTGGAGCCAGTCAGAAAAGGCCTTGGCAGCCTTGAAATTGATGCCTGCGTGGCGTTGCGGGTTAATCATGATCACGGAATATGGATTATCTAGTATCGAGTCGCCCGCAACCAGTATATCAAGATTCATCTGCTTGCGATTTTTGAGCCAGGTTCCCCTATCCACCATAGTGTAGTACTGCTCGTCAGACGCCAGTTTCAGGGTATTACCCATGGACATTCCGGCCTCGAAGTACCAGCTGCCCGCCGGTTGGATGTCTATGCTGGACCAGCACTGAAGTTCTTTTTTGTGAGTACCGGAGTCGTCGCCTCTTGATGCGAACATGGACTCGGTTTCGGCTATTCGTTTAAGTGCCTCCCCGGCACTCTGCATACCCCTGATACCCGCCGGGTCGGTTGGTGGACCAACGAAGATGAAATCGTTCCTCATTATTGGTTGGCGTTCTACTCCCCAGCCGTCCTCAACAAACTGCTGCTCGGAAGCAGGCGCGTGAACCAGGATGACATCCACTTTTCCAAGCCGTCCCAGCCGCAGGGCTCGTCCTGTGCCAACTACAGCTAGCTCCAGTTTGTAGCCGCTCGCCTGTTCAAAGGCTGGAACCAGCACATCAAGCAGGCCTGAGCTTCTGATGGTCGTAGTAGTTGCCAAACGCAGTGGATCGGAATTCGCCGCATGTGAGAAAGGACTTATCAAAATGTAGAGGGAAAACAAAATGATGCGATGAATACCCATAGGAATGTCTACCTCCCCCCTGACCATTGTAGCTAGATGGCATCAAGTATACGATCAGGTAAAAGGGGAGGCAAAAGGAAAAAAGGAGATAGATTTATTGTTAATC
>CBDUOW010000338.1:0-2438 GCA_965368945.1 uncultured Gammaproteobacteria bacterium | reverse complement strand
GCAATGCCCTTCCCTAATGAGGACACAACACCACCGGTGATGAATACATATTTCGTCATGAATAAGCTAGCTGCTTGTAAGGAATGGTGTTTGGCGACACAGCGTTCGCTGCTTGCCCTTGTTGGGAGTGTATTGTCGTGGTTTTTGCTGCCTGTTTCAATCTTTACAAAGGCTTAACAGTCTGCATAGGTAACGGTAATCCCGGCTTCATCGCTCCCGGCTTGATAGGGTTCACAGACGCAATAACCCACCACGGCAGCGATATCTTCATTTATATACAGCAGGGGTACCCGGCTACGTTCCCAGGGCGGTACGCCCCACTCCTGCAGCAGGTTTTTCAGCGAATGCCGATGACCCCTCCCCGCCGGCCGACAAACCTCACCCCCTTGGCGAAAACGCACCGTGATGGTGGCCGTTTTTGGCAGGTTGGCCTTGAGGCCTTCGCCACTGACGGGCGTTACCTGTAAGGCCCGACCATCTCCCAGTTCAAGCCTGTCACTGAAATCCCAACTGAGCGGCGAGGAGATCGAAGCAGGTTCTGTGGCCAATAAATACAATAAGCCGGCATAACGGCGCACCTGCCCCCCCGGCCAGCGAATACAGGGTTCGGCATCCCCGGCCGCCGGAATCACCTCGGTCAGAATTCGCAGCAGACGCTGACGATCCGGCAATGGCAAGGCGTTTACGGCATCGACCCAGTAGCGCAGGACATTACGTTGCCGCTCCAGTGACAGTCGCAGCAAGCTTTCAATCCGCAGCGTGTCCGCTCGCGGTCCCGCCGTATCTCGCCAATCCTCCTCGGCCAACTGGTGCAATAACTCGGCTGTCTCGGCCTGGTGATCGGCAGCCCGTGCCAGGGTGGTCACCGCCGCGGGCCAGCGGTCCTGCAAAAGCGGCAATACCCGTTGGCGCAGGAAGTTGCGGTCATAGTCAGTATCGAAGTTACTGGGATCATCAATCCACTGAAGCTTTTCGGCCTCGGCATAACGACACAAATCCTGACGCGAGAAATCCAGCAATGGCCGCCCCAGCCAGCCGGCGCCCTGTGGGCGATGCACCGGCATGGCCGCCAGGCCGCGAGGGCCACTGCCGCGTAACAACTGCAGCAACAAGGTCTCGGCCTGGTCATCCCGGTGATGGGCCAGCAACAGGCCGTCCCCGGCTTTCAGCACCTCGGTAAAAATGCGATAACGCGCTGCCCGCGCGGCGGCCTCGGGACTCTCTCCTTTGGCACCACGAGCGTCTATATTGGCTTCATGCAGGGGAATCGCCAGCGCCTCACACACCGCACGGCAATGGGTCGCCCAGACGGGTGCTGCTTCATGCAGATTGTGATTTACATGCAGGGCACGCAGTTCAAGCGGGAGCTGGTCACGCAGTGTCGCCAGGGCATGCAGTAGAACGGTCGAATCACACCCCCCACTGTAGGCCACCCAGTAACGTTGCGCAGACGGCAAGAGCGCTAACCGGTCCAACAGCTGCGCCGGCGTAAATGACATGTGATTGGGCGAGTCGGATTACTCGCTGAAATTGCCGTACTGCATCAGGCGTTGATAACGCTGATCCAACAGCTTATCGAGCGGAATGGCATCGAGGACTTCCAGGTTATCCTTGAGGGCCTGCTTCAGGCGTTCTGCCATGGTTTCCATATCACGATGTGCCCCGCCAAGTGGTTCACTGATGACCTGGTCAACGAGTTCCAGTTCCTGCAAGCGCGGTGCGGTCAGTCCCATGGCTTCCGCTGCTTCCGGGGCCTTCTCGGCGCTCTTCCAGAGGATGGAGGCACAACCTTCCGGCGAGATCACCGAATAGGTACTGTATTCCAGCATCAACAGGCGGTCGCCGACGCCAATTGCCAGGGCGCCGCCGGAACCCCCTTCGCCAATCACCGTGCACACGATGGGCGTCTTGAGTTCCGACATGACGAACAGGTTGCGGGCAATGGCCTCACTCTGGCCCCGCTCCTCGGCACCGACGCCGGGATAGGCGCCGGGCGTATCAATAAAGGTCAGGATCGGCAGCTTGAACCGTTCCGCCATTTCCATCAGACGCTTGGCCTTGCGATAGCCTTCGGGTCGCGGCATGCCAAAATTACGGCGTACTTTTTCCTTGGTGTCGCGACCTTTTTGCTGACCAATGATCATCACGGGTTGACCGTCGAGCCGGGCGGTTCCACCGATAATGGCCGGATCATCGGCGAAGGCGCGATCGCCGTGCAGCTCTTCGAAATCGGTGAAAATAAGGTCCACATAGTCCTTGAAATAGGGCCGCTGTGGATGGCGCGCCAGTTGCGCAATTTGCGCGGATTTCAGGTTGGAAAAAATAGACTCGGTCAGCTCCCGACTCTTGGATTGCAGGCGACCGATCTCTTCGCCGATATTGATTTCATTATCAGTGCCAACGTAGCGCAATTCTTCAATCTTGGCTTCCAGTTCGGC
>CBDUOW010000337.1:0-2439 GCA_965368945.1 uncultured Gammaproteobacteria bacterium | reverse complement strand
TCGACAGTGGACGGCTGGTGAAACCGGACGAGTCCATCACCGACGTAGGGTGCTAGGCGTGGCCATCCCCAGCCAATCATCCCAACCGCAATCCAGCCTGGCCTTTTCCTGGCGCATGCTTTGGCGGGACTGGCGCGGCGGCGAACTGCGCATCCTCGCCTTTGCCCTCATTATTGCGGTCACCAGTGTCACCTCGGTGGGGTTTTTTATCGATCGGGTCGAGCGGGGTTTGAATCAACAGGCGGCTGAATTGATTGCGGCCGACCTGGTCATCAGCTCATCACGGCAGATTAATGCCGACTATATCAAAGCCGCCGAACAACGGGATTTAACCCTCGCCAATCTCACCCGCTTTCGCAGTGTGGCGGTGGCCAAGGATCAACCGCAACTGGCGGAAGTCAAAGCCGTGACCGAACATTACCCATTGCGCGGCAAACTGCGCATTGCCGATGTGCCTTATGGCGAGGATCGCGTCACCCATACCATTCCCGCACCAGGGGAAGTCTGGGTCGAACCGAAGCTGTTGCAAACCCTCAACCTGCAAGTGGGAGAAAAACTCCAACTCGGTGCCAGCTCGTTCACCATTACCCAGGTGTTGGCATACGAACCGGATCGCGGTGGCGACATGTTCAGTGTGGCACCGCGCGTGTTGATGCATGCCGATGATGTGGCCGCAACCCAATTGATCACTACCGGCGCGCTGGTGAATCATCGTTTACTGCTCGGCGGTGAACGCACTGTCATCGACGACTATCGCGCTTACGTCAAACAGCAGTTGCAACCGGGCGAACGCTTGTTGAGTGTGAAAGAAGGGCGGCCGGAACTGCGCGCCGCACTGGATCGCGCGCAACGTTTCCTGGGCCTGTCGGCGCTAATCAGTGTATTGCTTGCCGGCGTGGCGGTGGCTACCGCGGCAAGGCGCTTTGCCCAACGCCATCTCGATACCAGCGCCATGTTACGTTGCCTGGGCGCGACGCAGCGCAGCATCATTCGCATGTTCAGCCTGGAAATGCTCTGGCTGGCACTCATTGCCAGCAGTATCGGCTGTGCCCTGGGCCTGCTGACCCAAATGGGCATTACCCGGATTCTGGATCAACTGCTGTTGATCAGCTTACCCGCGCCGTCCTTCCGGCCGCTGGTACTCGGCTATGCCACCGGTGTGATCCTGTTACTCGGTTTTGCCTTGCCGCCGTTACTGGCATTAAAAAATGTCCCACCATTGCGGGTGTTGCGTCGCGATCAAACCGGTACACCGGTGCGCGCCGGGTTGGTATACCTCGGTGTCCTGCTCAGCATGGGCGTGTTGTTGTACTGGCAAATCGGTGAACTGCAACTGGTGACGTATGTGGTACTGGGCATGCTGGCAACCTTGCTGGTGTTGGCCGTCGCCGCGTATGGCTTGATTAAACTCCTGAACCGCTTGCGCCAGCGGGTCGGTGTGGCCTGGCGCTTTGGGTTGGCGAATATTGCCCGCCGTCCCGGCAGCAGCGTGATCCAGATCGTCGCCTTTGGCCTGGGTATCATGGTGTTGTTGTTACTCTCCACCGTGCGCAATGATTTGCTCAACGACTGGCGCACCAGTCTGCCGCCGGATGCGCCGAATCATTTCCTGATTAACGTCCAGCCGGACCAGGTGGCGGAGATCCAGGCCTTCTTTGATCAGCAGGGCGTACATAAACCGCAGCTATATCCCATGGTGCGTGCGCGCCTGATGCAAATTAATGATCGCAAGGTCAGCACCGACGATTACGAAAGCGATCGCGCCAAACACATGGTGACGCGCGAATTCAATCTCTCCTGGGCCGCCAAAACCCAGGTCGATAACACCATCGTGGCCGGCAAGTGGTGGCGTGAAACTGATCACGGCAAAGGCCTGTTATCGCTGGAAGCCCGTCTGGCTGACACCCTCGGCATCAAACTCAATGATAAAGTCAGTTTCGATATCAACGGTACGCTCAGAGAGTTTAGGATCAGCAACCTGCGCGAAGTGGACTGGGATACCTTTAATATTAATTTCTTTACCGTCGTGCCGCCCGGCGTACTGGAACAGGATCCGGCCAGTTGGGTCACCAGTTTATATCTCGACCCGCAACAGAAACGCCAGCTCAGCCAGCTGGTGAAACGTTATCCCAACGTCACCGTCATCGATGTCGCCGCCATCATGGACAGAGTGCGCAGCATCATGGACCGGGTGGTGATGGCAGTGGAGTTTATATTCCTGTTTACCATCCTCGCCGGACTGGCGGTGTTATACGCCGCCATTCAGGCCAACCAGGATGAAAGACGCTTCGAAAGCGCGGTGCTCAGAACATTAGGCGCACGCCGGCCGGTATTGATGCGCGGCTTGATCGCCGAGTTCATAACCCTCGGTGCCCTGGCCGGGTTGTTGGCCGGCCTGGCCGCCACCGCTTTGGCCTGGGTGCTGGCGGCACAGGTGTT
>CBDUOW010000336.1:0-2443 GCA_965368945.1 uncultured Gammaproteobacteria bacterium | reverse complement strand
GACATTCGTGACCTGAGTCTGCAAAGTTTGCGCGCGCAAATCGCGCTGGTCAGTCAACATGTCACCCTGTTTAACGACACTATCGCGCATAATATTGCCTATGGTGCGCTGGAGACGGCAACCGAGGACGATATTATCAATGCCGCCAGGGCCGCCCATGCCTATGAGTTCATCGAAAAACTGCCGCAAGGCTTTGATACCGAGGTGGGTGAGAACGGGGTGCTGCTCTCCGGCGGCCAGCGTCAACGGCTGGCAATTGCGCGTGCCATATTAAAAGACGCGCCGGTGTTGATCCTGGATGAAGCCACCTCCGCTCTGGATACGGAGTCGGAACGTTATATTCAAAGTGCGCTGGAAACCCTCATGCAGGACCGGACCACGCTGGTGATTGCGCATCGCTTATCCACCATCGAACGGGCCGACAAGATCGTGGTGATGAGCCAGGGCCGGATCGTGGAAACAGGAAATCACGCGGATCTGTTGGCCAAAGACGGACATTATGCCGCCTTGCATCGAATGCAGTTTACCGAGGCCACGGCATGAAGCTGGAAGACCTGTTGCATAAAATCTGGCAACAGCGCAATGGCGTTAGCCAGGCATTGCGTCCCTTGTCCTGGTTGTATTGCAGCATCGTGTTCCTGCGTCGCGGCTTATACCGCGTGCATCTGTTGCGTTCCACCCGACTCAAGGTACCGGTGATCGTGGTGGGGAACATCAGTGTTGGCGGCACCGGTAAAACGCCGTTGGTGGTCTCCGTGGTCGAGACTCTGAAGCGCGCCGGTTACCGTCCCGGGGTGATCAGTCGCGGTTATCGCGGCAAGGCGCGCTCCTGGCCGCAACAGGTGCGCCCCGACAGTGATCCGGTGATGGTCGGCGATGAACCCATCCTGATCTCACGACGGACCCGGTGCCCCATGGCAGTGGGACCGAAACGGGTCGCGGCGGGAGAGGCGCTGCTGAAATATTCCGATTGCGACATCATTGTGTGCGATGACGGCTTGCAACATTATGCGTTGCGGCGGGACGCGGAAGTCCTGGTGGTCGATGGCGCGCGGCGCTTCGGCAACGGCTTTTGCCTGCCTGCCGGGCCGCTACGTGAACCGGTACGGCGCATGCAGAAAGTGGATTGGGTCGTTAGCAACGGGACAGCCGCACAGGGCGAGTTTGCGATGCAGTATGAGGGTGATACGCTGGTAAACCTGTATGATGAGAACCAGACTATTCCTTTGGCGGAATTAAAAGGCAGCGGCGTACATGCGGTGGCCGGGATCGGCAACCCGCAGCGGTTTTTTGAGCGGCTGGCACAGGCCGGGCTGGATGTGCGCGAACACCGGTTCCCCGATCATCATCTGTACCTGCCACGGGATCTGGATTATGGTAATTCGGTACCGATTATCATGACCGAAAAGGATGCGGTAAAGTGTCAGCGCTTTGCGCGCCGGAATATGTGGTATCTGCCGATCAGCGTCAAGCTTGACAACGAATTTGAACAGCAATTACTGAAACGGATCGAAGCTCGCAATGGATAAAAACCTACTCGATATACTCGCTTGTCCGGTCTGCAAGGGACCGTTGGTGTATGACAAGGCCAAACAGGAACTCATCTGTAAGGGCGATCGCCTGGCGTACCCGATTCGTGATGACATTCCCGTGATGCTGGAAGACGAGGCCCGGCAACTGGCCCCCGAAGAGGAAGTGTAATTGAACTTTCGGGTCATTATTCCGGCGCGCTATGAGTCCACGCGCCTGCCGGGTAAACCGCTGCGTGAAGTGGCGGGCAAGCCCATGATCCAGCATGTGTACGAGTCCGCCACCAACAGCGAGGCTGAGCAGGTCATCATTGCCACTGACGATGCCCGTATTCAACAGGCAGCGGAAGCCTTCGGCGCCACCGTCTGTCTGACCTCGAGTGAACATCGTTCCGGTACCGAACGCCTGGCGGAAGTGATCGAAACCCTGCATATCGATGATGCCGATATCATCGTCAATGTGCAGGGGGATGAACCGCTGATGCCGACGACGTGCATCAACCAGGCGGCGGCCGCCCTGGCCAGCGCGCCGCAAGCCAGCGTGGCCACCTTATGCACGCCGATTGTTTCCCATCATGAATTGTTCGATCCGCATATCGTCAAAGTGGTGCGGGATCGCAATAACATGGCCCTGTATTTCAGTCGTGCGCCGATCCCCTGGCACCGGGATGAATTTTCTACCGAACCGGATAGTTTGCCCACGGACAACACACCGTATTTTCGTCATATCGGTTTATACGCCTATCGCGCCGGATACATTAAGGAATATGTCAATCTTGCCGCGTCTGAGCTTGAACGGGCGGAATCACTGGAACAACTGCGGGTGCTGCATCACGGTGAGCACATCGTTTGCATCGAGACATTTGAAGTGCCCGGGCCGGGCGTGGATACCGAAGCGGATCTGGAAAAAGTCG
>CBDUOW010000335.1:0-2462 GCA_965368945.1 uncultured Gammaproteobacteria bacterium | reverse complement strand
TCAGAGGCCTATCGCTCATTAATAAACCCGGTGTGCGACGCTTCGTCATCATGCCACTACTGATCAATATCTTGATTTTTGGCGGCCTGATCTGGTTTTCCGCCGATCAATTTGGCAGCTTCATCGACTGGTTTACCCCGACCCTGCCTGAATGGCTGCTGTGGCTAACCTGGTTGCTCTGGCTGGTGTTTGGGCTGATGGCCTTCATTGTGCTGTTTTTCGGCTTTACCCTGCTGGCGAATCTGGTGGGGGCGCCTTTCAACAGTTACCTGGCCGCGGCGGTTGAAAAGCATCTGACTGGCCAGCCCATACCGGACAGTGGTAAATCAATCGGACAGGACATTGTGGAGGGGGTGCTGGGCGAATTGAAAAAGATCCTCTATTACCTGATGTGGGCCATTCCACTATTCATTATCAGTTTTATTCCCGGCATCAACCTGTTGTCGCCCTTGCTGTGGGCTGTGTTTGGCGCCTGGATGTTGAGCCTGGAATACACCGATTACCCATTAGGTAACCACGGCCTGACCTTTCCGACGATACGCCAGAAAATCAGAGAGCAGCGTATGTTATCGCTGGGTTATGGCGGCGCGGTCATGCTGGCCACCCTGATCCCGCTATTCAACTTTCTCGTCATGCCGGTTGCAGTGGCAGGGGCGACGGCACTGCGGGTGGAACAGATTCCACTCGATACACTTCCCCAGAGTGAAACTGACAGGCTAACGGAGTCGTAAATAACACGCAGTCTGGATTACAACGCTTCGTCAACCCGACTAGGCCTTGCTGACAAACTGGCGCAAACGCCGAATCCCTTCTTCCAGCCGCTGCATGGAGGTGGTGTAGGCGAAGCGTAGATGTTTTTCCGGCTGGTTGACACCGAAATCCAGGCCCGGCGTCACTGCCACCCCTGCCTCTTCCAGCAGGGCTTCGGCGAATTCCAGGCTGTTATCGCTAAAGCGCTCGCAATTGGCATACAGATAAAATGCCCCTTGTGGCGTGACCGGAATATCAAACCCCAACTCACGCAGTGCCGGTAACAAATAGTCACGCCGTTGCCGGAAGGCCTCACGTCGTTGTTCGAGAATGGTCAGTGTTTCAGGACTTAAAGCCGCCAGGGCCGCATGTTGCGCCGGGGTCGGCGCGGCCAGAAACAGGTTCTGGGCCAGCTTGTCGAGATCCGGGATGGTCGCTTCTGGCGCAACCAGCCAGCCAATTCGCCAACCGGTCAAGCCGAAATATTTTGAAAAACTGTTAATGACGAAGGCTTCCTCATTCAGTGCCAGGATCGTCTCCGCCTTACTGTCGTATACCAGGCCATGATAAATCTCATCCACAAGCAGGCGCCCACCGCGTTGCTGCACGATGTTACTGATGGCCTGCATTTCATCCGGCGGGACCAGGGTCCCGGTTGGATTGCTTGGCGACGCCAGCAGCACTGCCGCGGTCGTCGTATCCCAATTTGCTTCGACCTGGGCGGCCGTCAACTGATAGCCGCTGTCCGCCGTCACCGGTATGGTGCGACTCCGCCCTTCCAGGAAGCGCACAAAATTACGGTTACAGGGATAACCGGGATCCGCCATCAGCACCGTCTTGCCTGGATTGAGAAGGCTACCCAAGACCAGTAGCAAGGCACCGGAGGCGCCTGGGGTGACCACGATACGCCCAGGATCCACCAATACCCCATAGCGCTTCAAATAAAAGCCGGCAATCGCCTCGCGCAGGGCCGGCATGCCGGTTGCCGGTGTGTAATGCACATCACCGTCAGCGATGGCGCTTTTCACCGCGCGAATGACGGGCTCTGGACTGGGGAAATCAGGCTCACCGATTTCCATATGCACAATGTCACGTCCTTCCGCTTCCAGTTGCCGTGCCCGGGATAACAGCTCCATGACCCGAAACGGCTGGATATCCAGCATACGATCCGCACGTGGAAATTCAGGCATCTCAGACTCCGGCATGCAAGCGTTGCAGGGCAGCCACATCAAGACAGGCGGAACCGTTTAATGTTTTCGCATCACCCGCCAACACGTGACAGGGTGCGTCCGGTTCACCAAATGTGTCCAGGACCAGTGCGGCATCACTGAAGTCATCATCCCGGGTGTAATCATTGACTGTGATAATCGTTTTCAGGTTCGCACCATGGGTGGCTCGAATCCCGTTGATCGAATCTTCAAAGGCCAGACAGGATGCAGGGTCCAGCTCCATTTCCTTAAGTGCATAGAAATAGATATCCGGCGCGGGCTTTTTGGCGGGGACAATGTCGCCTGCCGCAATAACCTCAAACCAGTCCAGCGACTCTGCACCCAGGTTATGCACCAGTAATGCTTCCACGTTGGCCGGGGTGGTGGTGGTCGCAATGGCCAGGCGCAAACCGGCTGCCCGGGCCTCATGCAACAGGCGCTCGACCCCGGGCCGTAACGGAATCCTGCCTGCAGCTAACAACGCGGTGTAATGGGCGGTTTTCG
>CBDUOW010000334.1:0-2465 GCA_965368945.1 uncultured Gammaproteobacteria bacterium | reverse complement strand
GCATGCACCTGGGCCTTGACCATCCATTCATTGCCACCGAGCGTGTCCGCCGCCGCCAGCGCTGCCGCCAACGAATCGGCCACAATACCTTCCGACACGGCAATGCCGAATTGCTGAAAGAGTTGCTTGGCCTGGTATTCGTGCAAATTCATGGAGTTGTTATCCGTGGTCAAAGCCCGTTATTGTGAAACAATCCGCCAGACGACGCAAAAAACAATGCCGTTACGGTTATTCAGGCTTGCGCCAGCTGATAAGCGGCAGGCGGAACAGGTTACCTGCTCGACTGCATACGGTATGATTCCTGCCGATAACCTATTCTGAACTGAATTAAACTAAATTACCGTGGGATTATTATGCTTGGACTTCTGCGCGTTGCCATCATTGTCATCATCGCCCTGCTGGTATATCGCCTGCTGAAACGCTGGCTGGCCAGCCTGCCGCGCGAGTCGAAAACAAATCCGGATAAAATTGGCCGCATGGTGCGTTGTCACTACTGTGATCTGCATATTCCCGAAGCCGAAGCCATTCGAAACCATGACAGTTGGTACTGCAGTGATGAACATCGCAAACTGGATCAAGCCGCGGATTGAGTGCCTTCGTAATCGTCTTCGTAACTGGGCAGCAACGGGATTAACACTGTGAACAACCGGGAACCCTATTACCTACCTACAGCAGACGGGGCTGTGCAGGACCCGGATACGGCTAGTTATACCTGGAAACCTCTCGAGTTCCTCAACGCCTACCGGTTTTTAATCAGTGCTTTCTTTGCGACGTTGTTCTATACCGACCTTCTCTTCCCACCGCTGGCCAGTATGAATAGACCGTTGTTCTTTAACGTCAGCGTTGCGTATTTACTGCTCAGCGTGATCTTTGCCCTGATGCTGCGCAGGCAACGGCCGGGATTCAAAGTTCAGGCCTCACTGCAACTTATCACCGATATCGCCGTGACCATTCTGCTGATGCATGCCAGCGGCGGGGTTAACAGTGGGGTGGGCAACCTGCTGATTATTGTCGTCGCCGGCGGCAGTGTTGTGCTCAGCAGTCGGCATGCGCTGCTGTTCGCTTCACTGGCGACTTTATCCGTGCTGGGCGAGCAATTCTACGCGGAGTATTTCAACCTCGCCCGCGCAAGCACCTACACCCAGGCAGGTCTGTTGGGCCTGACGCTTTTCATCTCTGCCATCGTGGCCCACCTGCTGGCGCAACGCATTCGGGAAAGCGAGGCCCTGGCCAAGGAACGTGGGGTGGACCTGGCCAACATGGCGGAACTGACCGAGCATGTGATCCAGCGGATGCAAACCGGCATCGTCGTCATCGACGGCAATGAACAGGTACGTCTCATTAATGAATCGGCCTGGTATATGCTGGATATGCCCTCCATTGCGGGCAGGCCCCCCCTGCAAGACATTTCGCCGGAGCTGTCACACCAACTACGCCGCTGGAAGAACGATCCTGAGATGCCGCCTGACATCATTGAGCCTTCACCCCATCACCCAAATGTGATGCCGCGCTTTGCCCGCCTGAGTCAGGAAGAAAATCCAGCTACCCTGATCTTCCTGGAGGACACCTCCGCCATGACCCAGCAGGCCCAGCAATTGCAGTTGGCCTCGCTCGGTCGCCTGACCGCCAGTATTGCCCATGAAATTCGTAACCCCCTGGGCGCCATCAGTCATGCCGGCCAGTTACTGGGTGAATCGCCCAATGTGGATGAGCATGACAATCGACTCACCCAGATCATTCAGGATCAGTCGCGGCGCATGAATACGATTATCGAAAGTGTCATGCAACTGGGGCGGCGCAATCGGACCCAACCGGAACTCCTTCAACTGCACGTCTTCCTTGAGAAATTCGTCAACGATTTTCTCGCCGGCCACCAGGAGGATCGGCAGGCCATTAAAATAAGTATTGAACCGGAGGATGTAGAGGTGCGGTTTGACCCGATCCATTTACAACAAATCGTCACCAACCTGTGTGAGAATGCGCTACGCCACAATCAGGAGTTGCCTGGCAACCCCAAGGTGGCGTTGCAGGGTGGCCTGAGCCTGGATATGAACCGGCCCTATCTGGATGTCATCGACTATGGTATCGGCATCGATTCCAATACGGCGAAACATATTTTTGAGCCGTTCTTTTCCACCTCGACCCAGGGAAGCGGTCTCGGATTGTATATTTCCCGGGAACTGGCCGAATGCAACCAGGCCAATTTAAGTTATATTCCACTGTCAACGGGGGGAAGCTGCTTTCGCCTCAGCTTTCAGGACCCTCGCCGGCAAATGCACTAGCCATATAAAAGGATAACTCACTGTGTCAGATCGCTATGCCGCCCTGGTCATTGATGATGAACCCGATATCCGTGAACTGCTGGAGATCACCCTCAATCGCATGCAGGTGGATACCCAGAGCGCGGAAAACCTGGCCCAGGCACGCGCCCTGCTGGCCGCCGGGGATTTCGATCTGTGCCTCAC
>CBDUOW010000333.1:0-2476 GCA_965368945.1 uncultured Gammaproteobacteria bacterium | reverse complement strand
AACTGTAATCCGGCCAAGTCAGTCTGTGTGGCGGCTGATCAAGACTATGCCATAACACTGTATTTTCCTGAGCAAGTCCATTACCTCACGCCATTCAGGATGCTGGCGACGACAAAGGGTTTCAGTAATACAGTGATTGAAGCCGTAAATGTGGAATACACCATGGTGGGGATGGACATGGGGTTGAACCGGTTCACCCTGGCATCGGTGATGGATGAGAAGGGAAAGGTCTCTTATGAGGGCGAAGGCATTTTGCCGGTTTGTGTCAGCGGTCGCGTCGACTGGTTGGCCAACGTCCATATTATTACCGCAGGAAAAGTTTATGAGGCAGAGTTTAAGTTTGCAGTAACCAGGTAATGCGGTTGAGGATTTATTTCTAGTGGTGGTTTTCTTTATTCGGATCAAGTAACTCTGGCGGCAAGGTTTCATCACCTTCAATGCGATGGGACTCGTTAGCCCATTCGCCCAGATCAATCAGTCGGCAACGTTCGCTGCAAAAGGGACGCCATGGTGAGGCAATCTCCCATTTTACATTCTTACCACAGGTAGGACATTTTACGATCTTGATCATAGGGCGCAACTACAAAATCCAAAGCTTACCGTTTCTTCAGTCTGAACAGGGCGAATATTTCCCTGCGGGATCAAAAAGCGAATTGAAAACCGGTGTTTGCCGGCACTGATTTCCGGAAATACATCGGCATCTTGCGGCAAAATAATTCTCAGGATTTGTACTGGTGTGTCAGGGTTGAGGTTGTGTTGGTAAAATCCGCCTTCGGCAGTTAGTTCGACTGGATCAACACTTTCCCGCAGGATGGCAAGCAAGAGCATAATCGGCTTTTGTAACTCATCGAGTGAATCGACCCAGTTTTCCAGTTCCCGAATGCGTTTGTCGGGTTCCTGTGATAACCAATAGTGATAAGCTGGCAAATCAAAATTACAGTCCCCGCCGGTAATGGTACTCCGTTGCCGTAAGCTGCTAATCAATTCATGTTCACGCAATTGATGGCCAAACTGCCCATTAAGACTATGAATGTCTCGTTGTGCGTGTTCAATCTGGTTCAGAATATTATTGAGCTGTTCGTGATCGACAGCCTGGACTTCCCTTAAGGTGGCAAGCGATGACTGGAGTCGTTCAAGTTCTTTGAGAATTTCATTTTTCAGGTCTCCCCGGGACAGAACATCCAGAATATTGACCAGGCTACTGAGACAGGCACGGCTGTCCCAAACCGAGAACCCTCGGAGAGAATATGCGGTTTGTTTGAACAAGTGTTCAAGCCGCATAAATGTACGCATGCGCTCATTTAGCGGCTGTTCATAAATAACAGAGTTTTCCACTGGGTTCATCATGTCTGAAAGACTTAAGCGGAATTGTGCGGCAGCCTGAGGGTTTTGGCAACTATCCGTGGTTAAACAGTATTTTCGGAGAGTGCTCGATACTGTTGATCCAGTTCATCGACTCTGTGGCGGATATCTTCCATTGCGGCGGAGTTGTCAATCACATCATCGGCGGCATTTAATCGGCTGTCCCGCCCCACCTGGGCAGCGAGGATCTTGCGAACCTGAGCGGCTGAAATACCATCACGTTGCATGGTGCGGGTAATTTGCAGGGACTCGGGCACATCCACGACCAGGACCCTATCAACGAGAGAACGTTGCTCGGACTCAAGCAATAAGGGAATCACAACGATACAATAAGGGCTCTTGAGTTCAGCCAGTTGACGGGCTGTTTCCTGGCGAATCAAAGGATGCAGGATTGCTTCCAGTTGTTGTCGTTTTTTCACTGAGTCGAAAATAATCTTGCTTAATTGTTGTCGATTAAGCTGACCACTAGCGGCTACGATTTTCTCTCCAAATGCCTGTTTGATTTGTGTCAGTGCGGGTTGGCCTGGCTCAACGATTTGTCTGGCAATACGGTCCATGTCAATTATTGGTACTCCCAGGGACTCAAACATTTCAGCAACAGTTGATTTACCACTGCCGATGCCACCCGTTAAACCAATCACTAACATAGTGTTTGAATTCTTAATGGCTCAAAAATTGATCCAGTTAAGATAGGCATTGTTAATTTCATTACCCCAGAGCAGGACGATCCAGCCGGCAATAGCAAGGTAAGGACCAAATGGAATGGGATGATTTCTATTATGCTGTTTAAATACGATGAGCGATACACCGATAATGGATCCGACCAGGGTCGAAATCAGAATGATTGCCGGCAAGGCCTGCCATCCCAGCCAGGCCCCGAGCATGGCGAGTAACTTAAAATCACCATACCCCATGCCTTCTTTGCCGGTAACTATTTTGAATACCTGGTAAACAAGCCATAGTACCAGGTAACCCATAATAGCTCCCAGTACTGCTGACGCGAGGTCAACATACAGGTTGTTGAGATTAAGGAACAGCCCTAACCACAAAAATGGCAGTGTAATGTTATCGGGTAAATACTGGTGATCGTAGTCAATAAAGCTCAAGCTGATTA
>CBDUOW010000332.1:0-2496 GCA_965368945.1 uncultured Gammaproteobacteria bacterium | reverse complement strand
CCGATTTGGTTCGACACATTATGTGGATAAGAAAAGGACGGGCAGGACTGCCCGTCCGTTGTGTAGTTAAAGCCTAATTTCAGAGACCAAGTTTTTCTTTGATCAGGTTGATCACCGCATCGCTTGAAGTCGCGTCACAGGTAACCAGTAGCCCTTCCTTGTCATAGAAACCAATCAATGGGGATGTTTTTTCATTATAGGTTTCCAGCCGGTGGCTGATGGCTGCCTCGGTTTCATCTTCGCGTTGTACAACCGGGCTGCCGCATTTGTCACACACGCCTGCCTGTTTCGGAGGATTGCTTTTGACGTTATAGATCGCCTGGCAGTCGGTATTGGAGCAGGTGCGGCGAGTGGTGAGCCGATCCAGAATCACATCGCGCGGTACATCGATATTTACGGCCATGTCCAGTTCGATGTTCAATTTGGCCAGCAGTTCTTTCAGGGCCTCGGCCTGCGGAATGGTGCGCGGGAAACCGTCTAACAGAAAGCCTTTTTCACAGTCCGGTTCCTGCAAGCGATTTTCCATGATTCCCATGATCAATTCATCAGGAACCAGATCACCGGCTTTCATAAAGGCCTCAGCCTGTTTGCCAAGTTCGGTGCCGGCCTGTACCGCACCACGCAGGATGTCGCCGGTGGAGATTTGAACCGACCCATCAATATCGGTGAGCAACTTGGCCACGGTACCTTTACCGGCACCCGGTGCACCTAACAAAATCAATTTCATTGAAGAATACCTCTAGTGATTAATAAAAAATCTTGGCCGAGAAAGTCTTTTGACTACGGCATGGATGCGGCATTGTGCCGACTGCGACCCGTTGGATCAATTTATAAACGCTGTTTGAGCACGTAGAGAAAAAACTAATCTGCTGGGGCTTTAGGTATAAATTGCTTACTGTGTTGAAGCAACGCGGGATTGAAACGCGATCACGGCATCCTGGAGGTGTTGCGTTAACAAGCGGGCAGCGGGTCCTACGTGCTCTGGATGGGCGTAACTAAGATACAGATGGGTCGAATAGGTCTGCCCTTGTGACAGGGGCAAGGCTTTGAGTTGACCGGACTGGAGATGAGGCAAAATGCGATGGCGTGGTAACCAGGCAAAACCCAGGCCGTGAGACACGGTGGACAGCGCACGTTCTATGCTCGATACCGTCCAGCGGTGTTCCGATTCAAGCCAGCCATGATCCGCTACCTGATATTGCCCCGAGTCACGGATTACAATCTGCATCTCGCGCCGCAGGTCGCTGAATTCCAGCGACTTGTTTTGTTTATGCAGCGGATGGTCAGGGTGGGCCACGGCGACAAATTCAATTTCTATGAGCTCATCGGCCAGCACGGTTTCCGGGATCCCGGCACTAATGACCAGGTCGGCCATACCCTCTCGCAATGCATCCATGGCACCGGACAGGACCACCTCCTGCATCAACACGCGGGTACCCCGGTCATGGGGTGCAAAGGCCTGCAGGGCCTCCATCAGAACCTCGGTAGGAAAGGCCGCATCCACCACCAGACGGATTTCCGCTTCCCAGCCTGCTTTCAACTCGTGTGCCAATGTTTCCAGGGCCTCGGCATCACGCAGTAATTGGCGAGCACGCCGCAACACTGCTTCACCGGCCTCGGTCAGCACTGCTCGTCGTCCTTCAATACGCAGGACAGAGACCCCGAGATTGTCCTGCAGGCGCTGTACGGCATAGCTCACGGCTGACTGGCTGCGATGCAGGTGCGCTGCCGCCTGGGCAAATCCGCCCTGTTCGACTACCGCTTGCAGCGTTCGCCATTGTTCAAGGCTGACGCGTGGATGACTCATGGCCTCAAATATATCAAATAAATAGATAAGTAATAGCAAATAATTGCGCTTTTTTATCATAAAACTTGGGTCAATACTTACATCACGCAAAACATACCGAGGACAAACTTATGGATAAATACGCGAATCTTGCAGGCCGAATTCTGCTGGCACATATTTTTTTACTGGCCGGTCTCAACAAAATCACCGGCTATAGCGGCACTCAGGGCTATATGGAAGCCATGGGTGTGCCCGGCATGCTATTGCCACTGGTGATTTTGCTGGAAGTCGGGGGCGCCCTGGCACTGATTGTTGGTTGGCAAACACGTTGGGCTGCCTACGCACTGGCCCTGTTCAGTATTGTGTCGGCGCTGATATTTCACAGCAATCTGTCGGATCAGATACAGATGATCCTGTTCATGAAGAACTTGGCCATGGCCGGGGGCTTACTGGTACTCGCTGCCAACGGTGCGGGTGCCTTCAGTCTCGATCAGCGTGCCAAAGCGTAATCTCAAAACCGGTGCGGGTGAAATACCCGCTCCGACCAATAGCGATCAAGTTCAGATCAAATTCAGAGCAAGTTTGGAGCAAGGCGATGAGTCTAATGATCAAAGGCAAGTTACGGGATAACTGGTATGAGGCCGAAACGGAATCTGGCGAATTCATACGCCAGGATTCACAGTTTCGTAATTGGATCACGCCGAATGGCC
>CBDUOW010000331.1:0-2496 GCA_965368945.1 uncultured Gammaproteobacteria bacterium | reverse complement strand
GGTTCCGACAGATCATCATAGGCCTTGTCCATAAAAGCCTGCAGCATGGCATCCAGTTCCAGCATGCCGCGACGACACTGCCATAACAAGCGGGACCGTTCTGTTGCGTGCTCTTTGCTCACGTTAACGACAAGCATCTTAGACCATGTCCTTGACCATCATTTTCTTAATGCTGTTGATCGCCGCGGTGGGATTGAGGCCCTTGGGACAGACGTTGACGCAATTCATAATGCTGTGGCAGCGAAACAATTTATACGGTCCTTCCAGATCTTCCAGCCGTTCCGCTGTAGCCTGGTCCCGACTGTCCGCCAGAAAACGATAGGACTGTAACAGTGCGGCCGGTCCACGGAACTTCTCGGGGTTCCACCAGAAGGAGGGACAGGTGGTGCTGCAACATCCGCAGAGAATACATTCATACAAACCGTCGAGTTTTTCCCGTTCCCTGGGTGACTGCAGGTATTCCATTTCCGGTTCCGGATCATTGACGATCAGGTACGGCTTCACCGCCCGGTAATGGGCAAAGAACTGATCCATGTCGACAACCAGATCGCGAATCACCGGCATGCCCGGTACCGGGCGCACCTCGATGGGCTCTTTCAGGGAACTCACCGGGATCAGGCAAGCCAGACCATTGGTACCATTGATATTCATGGCATCGGAGCCGCATACCCCTTCGCCGCAGGAATGGCGAAACACCAGCGACTCGTCCTGCTCCTTGAGTTCCAACAAGGCATCACGCAACATCATGCCCGGTTTGACCTCCTCCAGCACAAACTCCTGCATGTAGGGTTTAGTGTCGGTTTCCGGGTTATAGCGATAGATGAGAAATTTCATAAGCGGCCCATTAGTAAACGCGTTCCTTCGGCGGGAATGAATCCACAGACAACGGTTTGAGGGTGACGGGTTTGTAATCCATGCGCTGGTCTTGCTTGAAAAACAGGCTGTGCTTCAACCAACGCGCATCATCGCGCTCCGGGTAATCCATCCGTGAATGGGCGCCACGGCTTTCTTCACGCGCCAGTGCCGAGGCCACGGTAGCGATGCCGATCTCAATCAGGTTTTCCAGTTCCATGGCTTCGATGCGCGCCGTGTTAAACACCTTGCTATGATCATGCAGGCGCACATTCGCCATGCGCCGTTCCAGTTCGAGAACTTTCTCCATACCCTGTTTCAATACCTCTTCGGTGCGGAATACACCACAGTACTCTTCCATAATGGTTTGTAATTCCCGTCGCAGCTCCGCCACTGATTCGCCCTCACCATCCTGGTCCCAACGTGCCAGATGGGCCATGGCCTGCTCCACGCTGGGTTCATCCATTGGGCGGTGATAACGGTTTTCCCGCAGATACTCGATAATGTCATTGCCGGCGGCCCGGCCAAACACCACGATATCCAGCAATGAGTTACCCCCCAGCCGGTTGGCGCCGTGTACCGAGACACACGCGCATTCACCTACGGCATACAGCCCGGGGATCACTTCTTCACCTTTTTCCAACGGTACAATCACCTGACCGTGACGGTTGGTGGGAATGCCACCCATGGTGTAATGCGCGGTCGGGAATATCGGTACCGCTTCTTCCGCCGGATCGATATTCAGGAAGGTCTTGATGGTATCGGTGATGCCCGGCAGGCGTTTGCTCAACACTTCACGGCCGAGATGATCGAGTTTCAGCATGACATGATCACCATTCGGCCCACAACCCCGGCCTTCACGCACTTCGATCGAAATCGCCCGGCTTACCACATCACGGCTAGCCAGGTCCTTGGCATGGGGCGCATAGCGTTCCATGAAGCGCTCTCCATTCTTATTAATAAGGTACCCGCCCTCACCCCGCGCACCCTCGGTAATCAGCATGCCGCGACCGGCAATGCCGGTGGGATGGAACTGGAAGAATTCCATATCCTGTAACGGAATCCCGGCGCGAGCGGCCATCGCCAGGCCGTCGCCGGTGTTAATGCGGGCATTGGTATTGGTGCGGAACAACTGCCCGGCCCCGCCGGTGGCCAGCAAGGTGGACTTGGCCTCGATCAGTAACGGCTCGCCGGTTTCGATTTCCAGCACCAGTGCCCCGAGAATAAAACCTTCCTCATCCTTGATCAGATCAATCGCAAAGTATTCGTCGAAAAAGTGGGTCTTGGCCTGGATGTTCTGTTGGTACAGGGTATGCAGAATGGCATGCCCGGTACGGTCCGCTGCGGCACAGGTACGGGCCGCCTGATCGCCGCCAAAGTTCTGGCTTTGTCCACCAAAGGGGCGCTGATAGATCTTGCCATTATCAAGTCGACTGAACGGAACCCCGGCATGCTCCAGTTCATACACGATCTTCGAAGCGGTGCGACACATATACTCAATCGCATCCTGATCCCCGAGGTAGTCACTGCCCTTGACGGTGTCATACATGTGCCAGTGCCAGTTATCCGGCAAGACATTGCCCAGCGCGGCGGTAATCCCCCCTTGCGCTGCCACGGTATGGGACCGGGTCGGAAACACCTTGG
>CBDUOW010000330.1:0-2500 GCA_965368945.1 uncultured Gammaproteobacteria bacterium | reverse complement strand
AGATGCGCTAAGCTTCGTAATACTTTCACTTGTAATTTTAGTACATATTAAATTTCCCCCATGAGTTTGATTCATATTATTGTGCTCGCCCTGGTGCAGGGCCTGACAGAATTCTTACCCATCTCCAGCTCAGCGCATCTGATCATGGTGCCGGTGCTGAGTGACTGGCCCGATCAGGGATTGGCATTTGATGTGGCGGTACACGTTGGTACATTAACTGCGGTGGTGTGGTACTTTCGGCATGAAGTCATTCATATGACGCATGATTGGTTCGACTCCTGCCGGCAACGACAACAGGTGGGAGAAAGCCGTTTGGCCTGGGCCGTAATCTGGGGCACTGTCCCGGTAGCGGTAGCCGGCTTGCTGCTGCACGACCTGGTTGATACCGTGTTTCGCAGCCCATTGGTGATTGCCTGGGCGACCATCGGATTTGGACTGCTACTCTGGTTTGCGGATCTTCTGGGGCAGCGACAACGTGATGAATATCAACTGACCTGGCGAGATGTGGTTGTTGTTGGGATGGCCCAGGCCCTTGCATTGATTCCCGGTACATCACGTTCAGGAATCACCATGACTGCCGGGTTGTTTATGGGATTGACGCGTGAGGCGGCGGCACGATTTTCATTTTTGCTTTCCATTCCTACCATTCTGATGGCTGGAGGTTATAAGGGCCTGCAATTGGTGAAGGAGGCAGCAACAGTCGACTGGTCAGCCATGATTATCGGTGTGGTCCTGTCCGCCCTGACTGCCTACCTGTGTATTCATCTGTTTCTGAAATTACTGGAGCGAATTGGTATGCTCCCATTTGTGCTGTACCGCCTGCTACTTGGAGGAGTGCTGCTATACTTTTTTATATGATCGGGAGTTACCCCCATGCCCGTTATTTCGACCATTAACAGCGAACTACATCTGCTGGAGCACTGTTGCCGCGGCACTGTGCAGGCGCAGGATTTTATCGATGCGTTTGACGCAGCGATGAAACTGCCTGGGTTTGAACGCAGCATGTCGGTGCTGTGGGATTTGCGCGAGGCCAAGATTGATGCCAAGCCGGAGGAAATTCAGGCCCTGGTGACGCATGTCGGTTTAAAACGGGACCATCGCGGTACCGGTTATCGCCTCGCGGTGGTCGCGGGCGATACGATGCTGATCATGCTGGCCGATATTTTTAAAGCGCTGTCCAGCCCACTCTCCTTTCAAGTCAGGATTTTCCGTGACATTGATGAGGCGCGGAGTTGGATAAGTACAACCAACTGATTGTTTCGTTATCATTTCTTGAGCACTCTTGTGAAAGATCGCCCTCACCAGGATCAGGTCTATGCCACGCCCAAATCGATGATTGTCGATTTTGCATTTGATGAGACAGTGGCAAAAGTTTTTCCCGATATGATTCGCCGTTCCGTGCCGGGATATGAAACCATTATTGCGTTAACCGGTCTGTTGGCCGAACAATATGCCCAGGCGGATAGCCGTTGTTATGACCTGGGGTGTTCACTCGGTGCGGCCACGCTCGCCATGCGGAGTCGAATTCTTCAACCGGGTTGTCGCATCATTGCCGTAGATAATGCTGAAGCCATGACCAGCCGTTGCCAACAACATATTCAAGAGGCTGGTGATGGGATCGAGGTGGATGTTATTTGCGGTGATATCCAGGATGTAATCATCGAGAATGCATCCATAGTCGTCATTAATTTCACCTTGCAATTTGTTGACCCTACTGCCCGCCTGGCGTTAATTGAAAAGATTTACACGGGCCTGCGTCCCGGTGGTGCTTTGTTGTTGTCTGAGAAGATTGCGTTTTCGAATAAAGCCGAGCAACAACGCATGGATGACTTACATATCGCTTTTAAGAAGGCCAATGGTTATAGCGATCTGGAAATCAGCCAGAAACGCAGTGCGCTGGAAAATGTGTTGATTCCGGATACACTCGAACAGCATCACGACAGACTGCATACTGCCGGTTTCAGTAGTATCGATAACTGGTTTCGTTGTATTAATTTTATTTCTTTACTGGCCATCAGGTAATGAATATCGCTGAACTGCTGGTTGAGATGCAGCAGGGTCCATTGCAGTCCTGGGCCGAGCAGTTGCCGACCCAGATCACCAACGGCATGAATATCAAACGCTATGGCGATTTGCCCCGCTGGCAGGCTGCCCTGGCTGCTTTACCGCAAGTCAGTCCATCCTCGATCGATCTGACTAGCGGGTGTCTGCGTATCGGTGTTGCAGATGATGTGAATACCGCCACGCAACAACAGATCGAAATCGCCCTGCGACAGTTACATCCCTGGCGCAAGGGTCCCTATGATGTCTTCGGTATTCATATCGATACCGAATGGCGTTCCGATTGGAAATGGGATCGCCTCAAGGATCAGATTCAGCCACTTGCCGGGCGACGTATTCTCGATGTGGGTTGCGGCAATGGCTATCACTGCTGGCGTATGTATGCATCTGGGGCGAAACAGGTTATCGGGATTGATCCTACACCGCTGTTTATCATGCA
>CBDUOW010000329.1:0-2504 GCA_965368945.1 uncultured Gammaproteobacteria bacterium | reverse complement strand
CTTGATCCTGGAATTCCGGATCTATCAGGTCAAACAGGAACTCCAGCTCATCGAGTACCTGATTAATTTCCTCACGCGTATTCAGTGAGTCAAACAACTCACTGACCTGTTCCAGGTACTTGTAGGGATTACTCGTTTGCATACTTTATCCTTCTTGCCTGCTCAACATACTGACATAATTGTCCAGCCCCCTGCAGGATCCGAGGGCCATGGCGCTGCATCAGATCCGGGTTAATAAAGTATAGTTGTTCATTTTCAACCGCAGGTAAATGCGGCCAACGTTGCCAGGCTGTAAGCCAGTCACCCCATGCTTCGCTCATCCCGCCGGTAACAATGATGTCAGGCCTTGCCTGCAGTACAGATTCAAGGGATACGGTTGGCACCAGCACGGGAACCTCAGAGAACACATTGACAGCACCACATAAGCGAATGACATCCGATATCAAGTGTTCACCATTAATGGTCATAAGGGGTTGGTGCCATATCTCATAAAATAGTTTAACCGGTCTGCGATTGGCGAAGCGTTGCTTTAATATAGCATGCTGCTGTTCGAACTCATCAATAAATAGCTTTGCCTGCCTGTTCTTGCCGGCAAGCACCGCCAGTCGTCGCGCGGTATCCGGGATGTCTTCTATATGGCGTGGCTCGTTGATAAATACAGGAATCCCAAGGGCCTGCAATTTCTCTATTTGTACCGGGTTATTACCACTGCGCCAGGCAATGATCAAATCAGGCTGTAATGCGAGAATGGATTCAAGATCAATGGCGTTGTGTCCGCCAACCCGCCTAACCTGTTTTGCGGCAGGAGGATAATCACTATATTCAACTGTTCCCACAAGACGGCTACCCGCATCAATGGTAAACAACAGCTCAGTCACATGCGGTGCCAGACTGATAATTCTCAGAGCCGGTGAAGATAGCGAGATTGTATTGCCTGCATCATCCACCGTAGAGACTGCTGGCAATACCGCCATGCTGAGCAACATCAATAAACTAATAAGCGTTATACGTAGCATTAATAATTTTCGTCACTTTTCTATCTGGTTAACATTCACTTGAAAACAGCAAGTGAATTATTATCAGAGGCCGAATGTCGCAGAAAGACCTAAACTGGCAGCCAGCTCAGGCTGCAGTAATTCAACATCCTGTTGATCAAATACTACTGTTTTTGACGAGGTGGGATAAGTCCCCACCAGCCCAGCCTGGAACAGGAACTGCCATGTTCGGCCTGGATACAGATTAAATCTGATGCCGGTGCCCGCCTCGATTACGGGGCTGGATACCTGTTCAGATTCCTGCCCCGCCAGTGCACCGCTATCCGCCCGGAGCTGCTCAGTCCGTTTTCCCGCCAACAAGGCAAGATAGGGCCAGGCCCACTGGCGAGATTTGTTGTTATGCCATTCCAGCTCCAATCCAATTGCAGCTTGTCGGGTCAAGTTATAAATATCAAATGAATCCTGATAGACCGGTTCGCCATAATGGACTCCGAACAACAACCAGGTTTTAGGTGCTCCGAACGATTTCAATTGATAAGGTAAGGCCCTTCGATACTGCGCCTCAAGCTCAACATCAGGCAACAACAAATTAAAGCTAATGGCGTTTTTATTATCCAGGGAATACTCGGATGACATATATTCCTTCTCCACCGAGGTAAACAGAAGGCGTCCAAATGATGATTTATTATCGAGCCCTTGCACGGTTTCAAATACTACCGGCCCGATACCGACGCCAAAAGTTAACGAAGTTCCCGATTCACTTTGTGCTGTAGCCGTCTGCACAAAATCCGCATCATAATTCTCACGCCAATCTTGCCGCAACCCCAGCCAAAGCGTCATGCTTTGATTACGAACTACCGCATTGGCAGCCAGCGTAGCATCCCATTGTCCATCAGTACTTCCCAGAGCGGTTGCATCCAGCCAATATCCTGCTCGCCATCTTGTTTCTGCAGTTACTGCTGGCTGTAGTTGATAAAGCTTCTGAAAGTCCCCCTTTAGCCAGACAATAGCTGTATTGTTTTTTGTATCGACATAGGGATAATCATCGCCACTACTATTAACCAGGCGATGAAAACTGTTTTGCATACGGCTTCCGCCAAAATCTCCGTATGACCTGAAGCCTGCACCTGCTTTTATATTCCCAAATTGATTTCTATCCGCCTCATCACGATAGATGTCATACATGAATGACAGGCTAACCTGGTCAAGTCTGCCGGATGTGCCTGGTAAAACCGGGTTATCCTTACCGGCAGTCAAGATACTATGATCAAATATAAATCCCCATTTTGATTTGAGTTCAATTTGCAGGCCAAGCTGTTGCGTCCGATAGTCATCCGATTCGCCACCACTGCCAAAAAAATCATTACTCCAGAGAAAGGAAAAATCGCCCAGTACCTGGGGTGGCAAAACAACCGGCGCACCGGTGATATCGCCGGCTTTGAGATTGATAGCGAACATGGCAACTATCAAGAATATAAAACATCGGATCAGCATGTATTAAAACCAGGT
>CBDUOW010000328.1:0-2506 GCA_965368945.1 uncultured Gammaproteobacteria bacterium | reverse complement strand
GAGAGATTTTGGGCTGACGGCAGTTCTCGCATCGGGCTAAATGGCCGGTGGCAATTTCAGCCGTATCAATTTTTATTCGGCCGTATTGAGGCCGGGGTAAACTTGCTCGATGAATTCGAGTTTCTGGTAAATCAGGGAGCAAACACGCCACAAGGCGAGGCGGGTGAAAGTCTGTTTGCTCGCCTGATGTATGTGGGGATTGAGACACCCAACTTTATTTTAACGGGCGGCAAGAACTGGTCCAGCTACTATCGAGTTTCGGGATTTACTGATCGCTTCCAGGGAACCGGCGCCAGCGCCAGTGGTACCTTCAATGCCGGGACCGATGGTGGGCCAACAGGAACTGGCCGAGCCGATCGCATCCTTCAAACCCGTGTAATGATCGATGAACTGGAAATGGTCGGGCTCAAGCCGTTTCGCCTGAATATCCAGGTGCAACATGGTGAACCCATCCCCGAAGTACCCGATGCCAACTATGCAACGACGATTGGCTTGAGTGCCATGCTGGTAACTCAAAAAGATTTCAGTTTTGGGCTTGCCTACAATCATGCCAATATCGCCGACGCTGATATTCAAACCCTTAAGTCTTATGGCATCGATGGTGACGCGCAGGCCGCGGTTGCCGGTTTGCGCTGGTTCAGTGATAAATGGTACCTGGCGACGACCGTTGCCCGATTACGAAATCATGAAACGACCGACGAGGATATCTATTTTGATGGCTGGGGCTGGGAGGTGTATGGCCATTACAACCTGCATAAACGTTGGTGGGTGGGATCTGGCTGGAACCTTCTCGAGCCGGACTCTGATCAAACCCAGGCGGGTGACTACAATATCAAGTATGGTGTGATTGAATTACGTTATTCGTTTAAGAAATTCGAGAAAATGCTTTATGCCAATGCCCAACTGGAATCCAGTCATAAGGCGGACGGAACCAGGCGGGGTAATATGTATACTCTCGGCGTGCGTTGGGACTTGCCGTGACAAGTGGCGGTAATATCAGGAGCTTTATTATGATTTTAAGATATTCATTAATACTATTTGTATTTTTATCAGTCACGGCCTGCGGCACAACCGTCAATGTGGATTACGATAAGCAAACAAACTTTAATTCCCTGAAAAGTTTTACCCTGATGCCTTCATCCGAAATAAAAACCGGGGATGAGCGTCTCGACAGTCCGCTGGTGGACCAGCGAGTTCGAAAAGCCATTACGTCGACCCTGCAAGCGCGCGGGTTTAAGCAGGTCAAAACCAATGCCGATTTTGCTGTCGCCTATCAGTTGGGTGTACGCAAAGAAATTGATAGCAGTCGCGCGAGTATGTCGGTTGGGGTTGGTACTTATGGTCGTCGTTCCGCTGTCGGGATGACCTATGGTCATCCCGGTTATGTGGAATCCTATGAACGGGGTATTTTGACCATCGATGTACTGCAAGGCAGTGACAAGAAACTTGTCTGGCGCGGATCCAGCGGACGACGTTTATATGATGGCAGTACGCCGGAGAAGTCGGACAAGGAAATCAATGCGGTGGTGAAGGAAATCCTCGATAAGTTTCCGCCGGGTAGTAAAAAATAGCGCGACTGCTTTATTCCTGCTCCACTTCCATGGCCGCCAGCCCCGCTTCGAGCGTGGGGTACTTTAATTCAACTTCCAGTTCCTCCAGCATGCGTCGGTTGTCCATGCGGCGTGATTCTTTCAAATAAGACAGCATCCCGGTACTCAGGCTGCGTTCCGCTTCTTCCCAGTCGATGGTTGGGGGTCGTGGCAGTTCTAGGAAATCAGCAACGGTGTTGAAGTACTCGGTCATATTACTGTCGGTGCCGTCACTCACGTTGTACATCGTATCAGCCCGGCCGCGTTGTGCAGCGGCAACACAGATCTGCGCCAGGTCCTCGGCATGAATGCGGTTGGTGGCGGGTGCCAGGTGCTCATGGATGATGGGGATGCGATCTTCCAGACGCTTTCTCGGCAAGCGGCCGGGGCCGTAGATGCCACCGACCCGCAGGATCACGATGGCGACGCCATATTCCTGCCCGAAACGTCGCAATTGCTGCTCGGCATCGTAGCGCCGTTTTGCCCGATCCACCTGGGGGTTGGGCGGGGTGTCTTCAGTGACCACCTCGCCAGCGCGATCCCCATACACCCCGGAGGTGCTGATATACACAACCCGGCTGGGCAAATTTGCCGGGTCCATCGCCGCGAGAAAATGACCCATTCGGGGATCGGTGGTGCCTGTCGCGGGGGGTGGGGCGAAATAAAACACCAACGCATTCTTCAGGGGGAGATCTTTCAGGCTGGCCGGATCATCCAGGTTGGCCCGCAATGGGGTAATACCGGTGGTCTGTAATTGCTCGGCACTGGCGGCAGAGCTCACCAGGCCGGTCACCGGCACGTCCTGCCAGCGCGCAGCCACCCGACGGCCGATATCGCCACAGCCGACAATGAGCACCGATTGAGGCTCAAATTCTATGGAATTCATAAGGTTTCCAAGTGCTTAGGTATGATTCATG
>CBDUOW010000327.1:0-2506 GCA_965368945.1 uncultured Gammaproteobacteria bacterium | reverse complement strand
AGAATTTCCATGAAAGGCTCGTAACTACGCAAAGGTTTCATGCCGTCGCTCATTAACCCCATGCCGTAGAATACGAGACCCAGCCCCATGAGCATCATACCGAAATATTTAGCCCGCTCTGTCTTGCTGGAAAATGACATGAAAAATCCCACTGCTATGGGGATCAAGGCATAGTAGGCAATATTAAAGGCGAGAATCTGGGCGGTAACGGTGCTGCCAATGTTCGCACCCATAATAATACTGACAGACTGGGAGAGTGACATGATTCCTGCGGTAACGAATCCGACTACCAGCACTGTAGTGACAGATGATGAGTTCAGTACACCGGTAACAATTGCACCCGTCAAAGCACCAGTGAATCGGTTTACAGTCAGTCGGGCTAGGATAGTCCGCAATGTCTCACCGGCGACTTTTTTTAATCCCTCTGCTAAAAACTCTAGTCCAAACAAAAATAAAGCCAGCCCACCAAATAGCCCCATTATCAATTGTAGCCAGTCGATATCAACCTCATTCGAGGGCATTGCAGAAGTTGCTGTGGCTATTGCGGGTCCAATCAGCAGCAGCAATATACAGAAGGCGAACAGGACGCCTGGTTTTCTTATCGTATATTGGTATTTCATGTTTTAACCCGCTAAACAATAAGATCGGGGTTTGATAAATTAACGCGATAACCAGTATGCCATGCCAGGAAGATCTGTAGCGCTGATCAACAAGAACCAGGTGTCACCTGAATTATCAAAGTCGCGGGCGCCAACCGCCAGACGCAACCGGTTTTCCAGTAAGCCAACATGAATATCCCCTCCCACTGTATCCTGTTCTTCAATGACAGATTCATTAAAAGTATGATACCAGGAGGCCGTTGCACCGTAGCTGGAGAAGAGCCCGGAGCGAGTCATGTGGGTAAAATCCAGCCCGAGTGCCAGGTAATCTTCTCTGATCTCTTGTTCTTTTGTATTTAACAAACCACCCGCAAAGCCAAAAGTTCCACGGATACCCAATTTGTTTTCGCGGGACAAAGACCAGGTAGGTTGCCAGGTGAAGAGCAAATCCCCTTCCGCCAGATCAATGCCGACTTCAAAGGGAATCACATTCCGCCACCACCACTCTTCGGGTGCGGTGGATGGAGAAAAAGTAAATCCGGGGTATTTATAGGTTGTGGTGCGTAAGGCATAAGAGCCTGTACCCATCAGCCCCGGATAAGCTTGTTGACGCTTCTCTGGGTCAGGTTCACGTGCCGTGTAGATGAGCTCTGCCTGTTGTTCAAGATAAACAAGCCGATCAGTCACGCGGCTTACGAGCTCATATGACCACTGTTCCGGGTCGTCCATGATGAGTGCGAGGATTGGCTGCTGCTTACCTTCAGTCGGCGTAGGTTCGAAACCCTCATTCTTGAGGTGTTCAAAGAACACCTTTTCTACGAAAAAAGCACTTGTCTTCTCCTCAGGATTAAGGACCCCCGCTTTCAAGGTCTTTTGCAGTCCTTCGTGGATTATGTGCATATCCCTATCTACCGCAGGCATCGGCTTGTAGGCAAATTCATATCTATTAGAATCATTGAACTCCTTACGCGCAAGCAAGGCGAACACATAACGTCCACGGGGATCACCAGGTAAACCGATTTTTGTGTAAAAACTTTCGCCAACTTTGGTTACACATTTGTTAAACGATTCACCTTGATCGTCGGGCGAAAAATGGTTCCTGCAGATCAGTTGCGATGCCGAGACGATGACATCATATATCCCTACATAATAATCATATTCACGAAATTTGAAATCCAGGAAGGCACCGAATGAACCCAGCAAATTACCGGTTATGGGTGCGCCAAGGCTGGTAACGCGGATAATCCGATCCATTTGTGGAGAATCCCTGGAGTGCTTGATTCGGGCCACAAGATCTTCTTCATTAAGACGCGCTGCCTGTATAATCTCAAGCAGGGCCTCTGCATAATCATCGCGTAAATCAGGTATATCGATAGTGCATTGTGTACCTACAGATAATCCGGAGAGATATCTTGAATCCTGGCAGCGCTTCGTTATTCCCGCCTGGCGTAACCGTTTTACTGAATAAGGTGAAAAGATCGGTGCCTTTGTTCGATCATAAGCCAATTCGAGAAGTTGACCGGTGCGACGAATCGCGTCATCACAATTCAGAGGTCTATCAAAATAGGGAAAATACTTGTCACAATTCAGTTTACGTTTTTTATCAACAAGTAACCCAGCCAGGTAATATCCCAATTCGGACAAATTGTGTGTCCAGTCGTCGCTGGTTAATTCACGATACAGCTCATAACGGCGTGCGGTTCCGAGGGCGCCTACCAACAGGCTGCTTTCGGAGAACAAACTGTAATCCAGTTGTCGACAGGCTGCCGGAGGTTCCGGTCCGTCGCAGGCCATTTTTTGTTCATACTCTGATATCTTGTAACGTAAGCGATCGGGATCGAGATAGATATAGGTTACCGGAATGGGATTGTCTTTTGCGTCACGATGGTAATCCGCAAGGATACGAG
>CBDUOW010000326.1:0-2526 GCA_965368945.1 uncultured Gammaproteobacteria bacterium | reverse complement strand
CGGTACGCGCGTTTGCCAGGCTCGGGTGGCTTGCATTGATTGCCGCTTGTGGGCGTTGATGCCATGAATCTCTTCTTTATCCCTCGGTCGCAATTTTAACCAGCGAGTACTCGAACCCTGGGGATCATAGTCCATCAGGGCCGTCACAAAACCATTACTGGCATAATAGCTGGCCAGATTGGTTGCAATCGTGGTCTTGCCACAACCGCCTTTGGTATTGATAACGATGATGCGTTGCATGGTCCTGCCAGTTAACTTTCCCAGCCGAAATCGCGCTCCACAAAAAAGCGCACTAGTCCTAATTACTTATTAAAGCAAAAAAAACCGTGCACGCGTGCACTTTTATCAGGTTTTGTGAACTCCAGCAGTGTTGCAAATTCATAATAGCCCTTTATCTTATTGATTTATCTATAGTATTTAATATCGGCTTGACAGCGGGGACCGCACTCCCTAAAGTCCCGCAGCATCACTATTTGCATCAGGTGCCCTGAATACCTCCCCGTATTCAGGGTGAAACGGGAAGCCGGTGAGCCATAGCCCCCAGGGCATAGGCAATTCCGGCGCTGCCCCCGCAACGGTAAGTGAGAGCAAGAGTGAGTCATCAGCCACTGTGTAGCAATAACTGGCATGGGAAGGCGACTCACGAGGATGGGTAAGCATCCGCTCACAAGCCCGGAGACCGGCCTGAGGCGTTACCGGTGTGTCGCGGAGGGCGACGCGAGACCAGGGCCTTACTCCCTGTTACCCGTTTTTATTTCCTCGGCACACTTTGTTGTTAATGCGCGGGTGTGCGCTGTACGAGGAAATAATCATAATGAAATACCTTACTTTTGGCCTCCTCGGGCTGACGCTATCTTTCACTGTTATAAACGCGATTTACGCCGCCGAGCAAGAAGAACAGGAGGCCGTGATAGTCACCGCCACTCGTACGGCTCAAACGGCGGACGAATCACTCGCTTCGGTAAATGTCATCACTCGCGATGACATTGAACAGAGCCAGGCCCAGGACATTATGCAGTTATTAAACCTGCAAGTTGGTATCGACGTGGCCCGTACCGGCGGTCCTGGTCAATCCACCAGTCTGTTTTTGCGGGGCACCGAGTCCAACCAAACCCTGGTGCTGATTGACGGCGTCCGCGCTGCCTCAGCCACGACAGGCAGTTTTGCCTGGCAACATATCTCTTTGACTGACATCGAACGCATCGAAATAGTCCGTGGTCCGCGTGGCAGCCTGTATGGTTCTGATGCGATCGGGGGGGTGATCCAGATCTTTACCCGAAATAACAAGGGCGCACATGTCCGTGGCCAGGTGGGCAGTTACAACAGTAAACTCGTTGAGGCCGGTGTCGGGGGGGGCGACAAACTCAAATACAGTTTAAATGTCGCTGCCCAGGAGACAGATGGATTTTCAGCAACCACCGGCAGCTTGTATCCCGATGATGATGGTTATCGAAATGGCAGTGCCAGTGGCAGGTTGATGATCCCACTGAGCAAGAATACGGAACTGAAATTCAGTGGTTGGTATGCTGATAGTGAAACCGAGTACGATGAGGGAGTACAAGAAAGTGCCAACGCGATCTTGGATGCCCGCCTGCTGAACCAAACCACCGCAAATTGGGACCAAATACTCTCAGCCGGCTTATCCAAAGATGACAGTAAGTTTAATGATGCGTATGCCTCCAGCTTTAACACCGAGCGATTCATGGCCGACTGGCAACATAATGTTACCCTGGCCCTGAATCATTTACTTACTGCAGGACTCAGCACACTTAATGACAAGGTTACCAATATTGACCTGCTCACAGATACGACTGTGTATGATGAGTCTCTTCGCAATAATGCGGCCTTTATCGCCCTCCAGAGTCAACTCGGCCAGCACAATTTTAATCTCAGTGGGCGGGTGGATGATTATGAGAGCTTCGACAATCACTCAACTGGAAACATTGCATGGGGCTATGATGTGCAATCGGCTATGCGTCTAACTGCTTCCTATGGTAGCGGTTTCCGCGCTCCCTCTTTGAATGAATTATTTTCTCCCGGCTTTGGCGGTGGCTTTTATGCCGGCAATCCGGACCTGCAACCAGAAACCTCTCGCACGGTGGAATTTGGTTTACGTTATAAATCCGACCCAAATCAGCATTTACGTATCTCGATCTACCGTAATGCTATCGAGAACCTGATTGCCAATGAAGGCGTTAATTTTCAGTCCATCAATATCGACGAAGTGCAGATTGATGGTCTGGAATTGGAATATACGTATTCACAACCAAATTGGTCATTACTGGCCAACATCACTTTGCAAGACGCTATTGATACTTCAGATAATACTAAGTTGATTCAGCGACCGGATGAGAAATTTTCCTTACAGTTACGTCGCGCTTTAACTGACGAGGGTAGCGTTGGGCTGGAATGGGTTTATGTCGGTGAGCGGCTGGATGGTTCGGATAAAGACAAGATTCTTGATCCTTATCATCTCATTAACTTGTCGGGGGTGGTCAAAATGGAAAAAAATCTCTGGTTGGAAGC
>CBDUOW010000325.1:0-2529 GCA_965368945.1 uncultured Gammaproteobacteria bacterium | reverse complement strand
CTGTTGAGCCTGCCGCATGGTAAAAGCAGTAAACAGCGAGCGCCGGTCATTACATTTTCATCCTCCTTGCAGGGCGTCACCCTGGATTTGCCGGAACCATTAAATAAACAGGCAAGTGATACACGTAATTTATTGATTCGTATGCAACATGTTGATCCGCATGATGGCATATTTTTGAATTACGCCGATCATTTTTGTGGTGTTGTGCTGCATAGTGAGCGGGAAGTTCGACAGGCAAACCTGCATTTCGGTAGTGATTGTGAGCTTCAGCCTGAACATGATGTTTTGAAACTTACGGGCTCGGTCGATAATTTTTCAGTTGCCGAGTGGCGAGATGCATTTACTGACTTATTTCCGCTAAGCAAGGAAGGAAAGTCGACAATGCCTATTGTGTTAGCAATGGAGCGCATGGTGCTACGGAAATTTCTGGATAAGGATGAAGTTGAACAAAAACTGGCGCCAGAAGATATTCCGTTGCTCAATGGTGAAATAAAGAACCTGGTCTATGATGGAACCGAGTTTGGCCATTTTAAAATCACAACTTCACGAATGCGCAAGGGGATTCGAATAGAGAATCTTCAGTTAGCGGCTCCCTATCTGAAATTAAACGCGAATGGTCAATGGAACCAATGGCTGGGACAGGACAAAACATCATTTGATGTGCAGTTCAGTAGTCAGGACACAGGGAAAATGCTCGAGTTGTTGGGCTTTGCGGCGGTAATTGAGAAAGGTGATTTGCAAGCCAACGCGTCGCTGACCTGGCCGGATCGTCTGGACCGCTTTGATGCGGAAAAGGTGGAGGGCAAGTTACATCTTAATATTAAAAAGGGCAATATCACCGAGGTGGAGGCTGGTGCCGGGCGTTTATTAGGGTTGTTTAGTTTATCTGCTTTGCCGCGTCGCCTGGCCCTAGATTTTCGAGATACCTTTAAGTCCGGATTTCAATTTGATGAGATTAATGGGACTTTCAATTTTCGTGAAGGTAATGCCCATACCAGCGATCTCAGTACTAAAAGTCCGGTCGCCCAGATCGCGGTAACAGGACGAACCGGATATATAGAACAGGATTTCGATCAGAAGGTTATCGTGACACCCAAGGTCAGCGGGACGCTACCCGTTGCGGGTGGATTATTATTTGGTCTGGAAGTGGGTGCCGCCATTATATTGCTCGATAAGCTGCTCGGCGATGAAATCAACAAGGCTTCCAGCCGTGAGTACCATGTGACAGGCAGTTGGGATGAACCGCTAATCACCCAGATCGGGGGACAGGTGGAGCAGCAGGGTTTCCAGGATGATGAGGATATATAACCCGAATGCTATTGCGGTTGAAACTGGAAATATCCGTGTCTTCACTAGGCGTTTTGTCGTAGCTGCTGTTTACTCAGGCTGCCCGCTTCGGTGTGTTCATGGTATCCTTATTCTTATGAAGAGACTTTTGTTGGGCTTATTACTTGTACCCGTCGGCATGGTGCAGGCCTTGGAAACTTCCCACATACTTACCGCTGAACAATGGGCCGTGCCTCGTAACGTCGAAACCATTATTCAGATGCCGGCCTTGGCCGGTGCCATGGCGGAATTGCAGGCTACTCCGGGAGGACGACTGTTAATACGGTATCCTGGCGGTGACGCTGGAACTCTGTGGATGAATGAGCTCCACAGTTGGCTGGTTTCACTGGGATTGTCATCAGCCGATATGGAAAGAGTCCCTGGTAGTGCAAATTCCCAGGTGATAGAAATGGAAGTATTGCAGCCAGCAAGTAAACCGGCGGAAACGCGGAAGACGAATTCGCCCAGGCTTGGGTATCAGGAGGTTACACCTTGAAACGGGTTGCAGCTATTCAAATGGCGTCCGGGCCAAATGTCCGCGCCAACTTCACCGAAGCGGGCCGCTTGATTAGCCGGGCAGTCGATGCCGGGGCAGACCTGTTGGTCTTACCGGAAAATTTCGCCATCATGGGCCTGCAGGAGGAAGACAAGGTCAAGGTGCGCGAAACCTATGGGCAAGGTTTAATCCAGGATTTTCTCGCTGAGCAGGCCCGGCAACATGGTATCTGGATTGTCGGGGGTACCGTTCCCCTGACCGCAAAGGATTCCCAGCATATTCGTGCGGCCTGTTTGTTATTTGATGATAAGGGTGAAATCAAAGCGCGCTACGATAAGGTTCATTTGTTTGACGTGAATATGCCGGAAAGCCAGGAAATCTACGATGAGTCGACGACCACGGAACCGGGTGATAGCGCCACGGTAGTGGAAACGCCGTTCGGCCGGCTCGGTCTGGCCGTCTGCTATGACTTACGTTTTCCTGAGTTGTTCCGTCGCATGTCGGACGAGGGGGCGGAATTGTTTGCTATTCCGTCGGCATTCACCGCCCTGACCGGCAGGGCACACTGGGAGGTGCTGGTGCGTGCCCGCGCCATCGAAAACCTGTGTTACGTGATTGCTGCCGCGCAAGGTGGCTACCATGTTAATGGGCGTGAAACCCACGGTGACAGCATGATTGTTGATCCCTGGGGAAGTGTGCTGGATCGA
>CBDUOW010000324.1:0-2546 GCA_965368945.1 uncultured Gammaproteobacteria bacterium | reverse complement strand
TATTGATTGGTGAAAATGCAACGGGCACTCAGCATCCAAGAATTATGAGGGCTGAAGAGTCATTTATACCATATGAAGATCTTCATAAAATTATAGTGGAACTTGAAAGTTTAATTATAGAGAACAATGTTAAGCGTATAATTGAAATCTTAACTGAAACAATCAATGAATATACACCTGAAACAGATATAAAAGATCATCTCTGGACAAATAATCAAACAAATAATCCACTTGGAAACGACAATATTAAACAACACAATGTTATTGAGCTTAGCAACAAGCATAAAAAAGAATAATTAAGAAATAATAATTTAAGAATCAGTTCAAATGTATAATTTAATAAGTGAAGCATTGCGAGCGATGCGGCCGCATCAATGGGTCAAGAATGTACTAATTTTTGCGCCATTAATTCTTTCTTTTCAGTTCATGGATCCAGAGCTTGTTATTAGGGCGCTTCTGGCATTCATAGCATTCAGTTTGTCTGCGTCCTCGCTATACATAATCAATGACTTGCTTGACATTGATTCCGACAGACTCCACCCCAAGAAGAAAAACAGACCCTTTGCTTCCGGAAAGTTGAGTATGCGGTGGGGTATTGGGCAAGCGATTGTACTGCTTGTAATAGCATTGGTGTTGGCGGTTTATATAAATACTGAATTTCTTGTAGCGTTAATCATTTATTCAGTTTTGTCAGCAGCCTATTCATTTAAACTAAAAAGAGTTGTTTTGCTGGATGTCTCAATTCTGGCAGTGCTATACACATTGCGTATTATAGCCGGCACCTTTGCAGTTTCGTTAGACTTGTCTTATTGGCTTATCATATTTTCGATATTTATGTTCACCAGTCTGGCCATGATAAAACGTGTATCAGAACTCTACAACCTTATGCTACAAGATAAAGAAAAAGTTGAAGGTCGAGGGTATGTTGTGAAAGATCGTGAAATTATATTGGCATTAGGTTCGGCAAGTGGATTTGTTTCCATTTTAGTTTTTGCGCTATATATCCATGACCCATTTATTGTGCAACGCTATACTCAACCAGAGTGGTTATGGCTAATTGTGCCTGCACTTCTTTATTGGATTGGACGTGTATGGATTATTGCCCATCGAGGCCAAATGGATGAAGATCCAATTGTCTTTGCGTTACATGACAAGCTGAGTTACGCTATATTAGTATTTATTGCGATTGGTGTTTTTATGGCGCTTTAATAATATTATGAAGGAAGACTATCTATCATGGGGGCGTTACCCGAAAGTATCACAGGAAATATATAATGTCCTCTGGCGCTCAGAATCATTCCCAAAAATAAATGCCTCTACTAGCTACTTACCCTATGGCATGGGGCGTAGCTATGGGGATGTATGTCTGAATAACGAAGGTGTTATTCTGCGTACGGCGTCAATGGCACGTTACATTTCATTTGATGAGAGAAACGGCATTATCCGTTGTGATGCAGGCGTCTGCCTTCATGATCTTCTGCAATTTATTGTACCCAAAGGCTGGTTTGTCCCGGTCACACCAGGGACCCGATATGTCACGATAGGCGGTATGATTGCAAATGACGTACACGGTAAAAATCATCATAGAGTCGGGACCTTCGGATGCCATGTAAATAGTTTTGAGCTTTTGCGGTCAGATGGCAGCAGATTGAGTTGTAGCCAGAAGGAAAATCCGGACCTATTTGCAGCCACTGTGGGTGGCTTAGGTTTGACCGGATTGATTACCTGGGCCGAAATCAGACTAAGTAAAATTGCCGGACCTTATATCGACACTGAAACAATCCGTTTTGACAATCTTGCTGATTTTTTCGAGCTTTCACAGGAATCAGATAAGGCATGGGAGTACACGGTTGCCTGGATTGATTCCTTGGCTAAAGGTAAAAGTCTTGGACGAGGTTTGTTTATGCGGGGCAATCATTCAGATAAGACTGGCACTGAAAAGTTAGCTGAGATAAAGCAAAAACTAACGGTCCCCTTTGATGCGCCCTCAAGTTTGTTGAACAAATATAGTATCAAGTTATTCAATAATGCCTACTATCGGAAGCAGTTTTCCCGAACGGTCCATAAGCCACAATTGTATGACAAGTTCTTTTATCCGCTTGATGGAATAGGTCAATGGAATCGCTTGTATGGAAAAAAGGGACTGTTACAGTATCAATGTGTTGTTCCTGCAGAAGCCGGGAATAACGCGATATCAGATATATTAAGTCAGTGTATCAGCAAGGGGCAGGGGTCTTTTCTGTCAGTTCTCAAAGTCTTTGGGAAGAAAAAATCACCCGGTTTGTTGTCTTTTCCCAGAGAAGGCGTAACCCTTGCACTGGATTTCCCAAATCGTGGTAAAGAAACCTTTTCGTTACTGGACACCCTCGATAAAATAGTGCTCAAGGCAGGAGGGGCGGTCTACCCGGCAAAAGATGCACGTATGGACAGCACCAGTTTTAAAACTTATTACCCCAACTGGAATGAGTTTGCCGAATATATTGATCCACAGTTTAGCTCCAGCTTCTGGCGTCGCGTCATGGAACAGACAGGATAGCAGACTATGC
>CBDUOW010000323.1:0-2552 GCA_965368945.1 uncultured Gammaproteobacteria bacterium | reverse complement strand
ATCCCTGATCCAGTTTCTTGGTTTTCCGCTCCGACTCACGAATGGTACCGATAATCCCGGTGGTGGAGACACCTTCCACATATGTCAGTACCTTGACCTCACCACCGGCTTCTCGCACACATGCCCCTCCCGGTATCTTGTCAGGATCATTGTCGCCACCTTTGACAAGAATATTTGGCGTAAGCTTGCAGATCAGGCGCGTGGGGGTATCTTCAAAGAACGGCACCACCCAATCGACACACTCTAACGCCGACAGCATGTGCATGCGTTTAGCAAGAGTGTTGACAGGGCGGTCCGACCCTTTCAGCCGTTTGACCGAATCATCATCATTTACGGCGACGATCAGGCGATCACCCAGTTGCCTGGCCTGTTCCAGATAAGTGGCATGCCCGGAATGCAGGATATCGAAACAGCCATTGGTCATCACCACGGTTTCACCATGTTCCCTGGCATCGTTTACCAGGGCCAGTAATTCATCTTCATCGACCACGCCGCGACGCACAGTTTGCTGCTCCCGGATCGCCCGCCGGATTTCCTCAACCGATACTGTGGCGGTGCCGAGTTTGCTGACCACAATTCCGGCGGCAAGATTCGACAGCGCGGTCGCATCCGCCAGGGAGTTGCCTGCCGCCAGTGCCGCGGTGAGGACGGAAATCACGGTATCGCCGGCACCGGTCACGTCATAAACTTCCCGTGCCTGGGTAGGCAGGTGCAAGGGTTCGTTATCCTGTTGCAACAAGGTCATGCCGTGCTCGGAACGGGTCACAAGTAGTGCCTTGACATCGAGTTGCTGCATCAGGGCCGTTCCCTTTACTTCAATTTCCTCATCACTGTGACACTCACCCACCACCGCTTCAAACTCGGTCATGTTGGGAGTAATCACGGTTGCACCCCGATAACGGGCGAAATCGTTTCCCTTGGGGTCAATCAACACCGGAACATTCTTATTCCGCGCGGCCTGAATAAACGCCTGAATATCCCGCAGGGTGCCCTTGCCGTAGTCCGACAGGATCACCGCACCGGCGGTTGAGAGTTGTTGTTGAAACCGCTGCAGCAGGCCATCACCATTGTAGCGACTGAAGCCGTCTTCAAAATCAAGACGAATTAATTGCTGGTGGCGACTTAACACTCGCAACTTGGTGATGGTGGAACATTCCGGGACCTGCTCAAACTCACACTCCACGCCTTGCTTTGTCAGGAGTTTTCCAAGTGCATCGCTGGCTTCATCATCCCCCGTGAGGCCGATGACCATCGCATGTGCACCCAGTGCAGCGATATTCAGTGCGACATTGCCGGAACCTCCGGCGCGTTCCTCGGCTTCCCCCACGCGCACCACCGGTACCGGTGCTTCGGGCGATATACGTGAGGTATCCCCATGCCAGTAACGGTCCAGCATGAGATCGCCAACCACCAAGACGTGGGCATTATTGAAGTCCGGGAGTTCGAGTTTCATGGATGCAGATAAAGAGAATTAATCCTCATCCTTTAGAACATACAGGGCGCCACAATACGGACAACGAGCCTCACCCGAATCCTCGATGGGGAGGTACACCCGTGGATGTGAATTCCACAAGGTGGTGTTATCCATGGGACAGTGCAAGGGCAGATCGGCCCGCGTTACTTCATAGCGCTTTACTGCATTGGCTTCGCGGAGCTTTTGCTGTGCAATTTTTTGATTCACGGTTTACTCCTCACCCAGATGATTTGAATCAGTCGGCCACATAATCCAGCCAGTCACCATATTGATCCAGCCGTCCATGAACGAGATCAAAATACTGGCTTTGCAACTTTTCGGTTACCGGTCCGCGCGTACCGCTGCCGATGCGACGGCCATCCAGTTCACGGATTGGGGTGACTTCAGCCGCGCTCCCGGTAAAGAAGGCTTCATCCGCCACATAGACTTCGTCCCGGGTAATGCGCTTCTCCCGAATCTCCAGGCCGTTCTCCTGCGCCAGCGCAAAGATAGTATCACGGGTGATCCCTTCAAGCGCGGAAGTCAGTTCCGGCGTGTAAATCACACCATCGCGGACGATGAAGATATTCTCCCCACTACCCTCGGCCACAAAGCCGTCCACGTCCAGTAACAGCGCCTCGTCATAACCGTCACGCAGGGCTTCCTGCAGGGCCAGCATGGAATTCATATAGTTGCCGTTGGCTTTGGCCTTGCACATGGTGATATTGACATGGTGGCGGGTAAAGGACGAGGTCTTAATCCGAATGCCTTTTTCCATGCCCTCCTCACCCAGATAGGAGCCCCAGTCCCATGCCGCTACAATGGTATGGACCTTGAGGTTGTCGGCGCGTAAACCCATGCCTTCGGCGCCATAAAAACACATTGGCCGAATATAGGCTGAATCCAGCTTGTTTTCCCGAATGACCGCTTTGTTGGCGGCATTCAAGGTCTCTTTATCAAAAGGAATATCCATACCGAGGATATGGGCCGAGCGGTACAGCCTGTCCGTATGGGCCTTGAGCCGGAATATCGCCGTGCCCTGTGTGGCATGATAAGCACGCAGGCCTTCAAATACGCCCATGCCGTAATGCAGGGTATG
>CBDUOW010000322.1:0-2557 GCA_965368945.1 uncultured Gammaproteobacteria bacterium | reverse complement strand
GCAGTATCCGGATCTTTCAAACCATGACCCGTAAGAGTACACACCACGCTGCTACCATTCGGAATTTTACCTGTCTCAATGTCTTTCAATGCCCCCGCCAGCGAAGCCGCTGAAGCCGGTTCACAGAAGATACCTTCCTTTTCGGCCAGTAACTTTTGCGCCGCCAGGATTTCTGCGTCACTACATTCATCGAACCAGCCACCGGATTCTTCTTTCACCTTCCAGGCCATATCCCAACTCTGGGGGTGACCAATGCGAATGGCAGTCGCAACGGTATCCGGATCATCCACCATCTGGCCGCGTATGAACGGCGCGGAACCCGCCGCCTGGTAGCCGACCATTTTGGGACGGTTGCCGACAATCGCGCCACCGGCGTATTTGCAGTGTCCGCCACAGTAGGCGCAGGCCTCAGTGACATGGTCCCCGGAGCCGGAGGAATATTCACAATAGCCGATCCAGTGCGCGGTGATGTTGCCGGCGTTACCCACCGGTAGACAGTGATAATCCGGCGCCCGCCCCAGTTCCTCGATGATTTCAAACGCGGCGGTTTTCTGGCCCTGCAGGCGATACGGATTAATGGAGTTCACGATCGTCACTGGCGCTTCTTCGGCCACATCCTTGACCAGTTGCATGCCCACATCGAAGTTACCCTTGATCTGGATCACCACCGCCCCGTGCATCATGGCCTGAGCCAGTTTACCCAGCGCAATCTTGCCGTCAGGGATCAATACGAAGGCGGTAATGCCGGCACGGGCGGCATAGGCCGCTGCCGCGGCCGAGGTGTTACCGGTTGAGGCGCAAATGATGGCCTTGCTGCCTTCTTCCACCGCCTTGGTGACGGCCATGGTCATGCCGCGGTCCTTGAATGAGCCGGTCGGGTTCAGGCCTTCATACTTGACGTAAATATCAACTTCCTTGCTGAGGTCACGGGGAATGTTTTGTAATCGGATCAGCGGGGTGTTGCCTTCTCCCAGACTGATGATCCGCGTGTCATCATGCACCGGTAAACGATCACGGTACTTGTTTATCAGGCCGGTATAACGGTCACGAAACGGCATGGGTTTAACTCCTTAACAAAATTTAAACATAAAACCACGTGATTAATTCGAGTCACGTGGTTTTGATAATTACACGATCAGGATGCTCTCAAGAGGCGTTGAGGGTTTCCATGCGAATGCGGGTCACCTTGCCGGAGATGGCGGACAAGGCTTCGATATCTGCAATCGCCTGGTTCATGTTCTGCTCCAGTATCCGATGGGTCAGCATAATAATGTTGGCCTTGTCGCTACCGGGCTGCGGTTCCTTCTGAATAATGGCTTCAATACTGATACCGCGATCACCCAGAATACGGGTGACATCCGCCAGTACCCCCGGTCTGTCTTCCGCCAGCATGCGCAGGTAATAAGCGGTTTCCACGTCGGCCATATCCAGTACCGGCACATTCGACAGGCTTTGTGGCTGGAACGCCAGATGCGGTACGCGGTTTTCCGGATCGCTGGTTAGCACCCTCACCACGTCGATGATATCCGCCACCACGGCGGAAGCAGTGGGTTCCGCCCCCGCGCCGGCACCATAATACAAAGTCGGACCAACCGCATCTCCCATGACCAGCACCGCATTCATAACGCCATCCACATTGGCGATCAGGCGACGTTCCGGGATCAGGGTGGGATGCACACGCAGTTCAATTCCCTTGTCACTTTGCCGTGCCAGTCCGAGATGCTTGATGCGATAGCCAAGTTCCTCGGCATAGACCACATCTTCACGGGTAATGTTGCTGATGCCTTCGGTATAGGTCGCTTCAAACTGCAGCGGGATCCCAAAGGCGATTGATGCCAGGATGGTCAGCTTGTGCGCCGCATCGATGCCTTCCACATCAAAGGTGGGATCGGCTTCGGCATAACCCAGTTCCTGGGCCTCATGCAAAACATCGGCAAAATCCCGACCCTTGTCGCGCATCTCGGTGAGAATGAAATTACCGGTGCCGTTGATGATCCCGGCCAGCCATTGAATCTTATTGCCGGCCAGGCCTTCACGAATGGCCTTAATAATAGGTATACCGCCGGCAACCGCGGCTTCGAAAGCTACCATCACGCCTTTCTCCTGGGCGGCGGCAAAAATCTCGTTACCATACTTGGCAATCAAGGCCTTGTTGGCGGTGACCACATGCTTACCGTTGGCGATGGCTTTTTTCACCATGTCACAGGCCAGGGTATCTCCGCCGATCAACTCCACCACGATCTGCACATCAGGATCATTGACCACTTCATTGGGATCGGTGGTGAGGGTAATGCCGGTGGTGTCGCAGTTGCGCGGCTTGTTGAGATCGCGCGCCGCCGCATGCGTCACCTGGATGCCGCGGCCGGCACGCCGGGTAATTTCCTCGGCGTTACGTTTCAACACCGTGACGGCACCAGCGCCAACGGTGCCCAGACCCAGCAATCCTACTTTTACAGCATCCACTACAGCAATCCTCTTTGATTTATCTTTACGTCGTTAAGCTTTACGAAACATGTCCCGAATGCCGCGAATGGCCTGGCGGGTACGGTGTTCATTT
>CBDUOW010000321.1:0-2557 GCA_965368945.1 uncultured Gammaproteobacteria bacterium | reverse complement strand
ACACGATGCGATCGAAGCGTTGATCAGTGGTAAAGTCATTCATGTCGGCTGTAATGACCTCAATATTATGTAAGCCGGCATGCTTTGCATGTGCCATGATAAATTCTCGTTGGGAGTGAGAGTTTGATACGGCGGTGATATGACTGGTGGGATAATGCCGCGCCATCCACAGAGTCAAAGAACCCCAGCCACAGCCAAGCTCCAGAATTTGCATACCATCTGTCAGACCCGCATGTTGGCAGGTCATTTCCAGCCCCGCTTTTTCTGCAGCTGCGAGGTTAGTAACCTCAGCCGGCCAGTAACAACAGCTGTATTTCAGATGCGGTCCCAGGGCGTGCAAATAGAAATCTGCCGGAACTTCGTAATGCTGTTCATTGGCCTTGTGTGGATGCAAGGCGATGTTGGCTTGTTGCATCGCCTGAATGAACTCATACTGGTCGTTAGCCATGTGTTCAATATCATCTGCATGGATTTCATCCAGGCGTTGACGTAGCAGCCGACGAATACCGTGACGGATAATGCTGTCTGGTAAAAGACCGGATTCCGTGAGATCGAGAGCAAGGTTTTGATTGAGCCTGGACATATTGTGGTACCTGACTAAGTGTTTTTGTTACGGGTGATAGGCAGGACACTGCCAATCGTCTGTAGGGTGCCAAATAAATCAGTTGGCAATGGAGTTGCACCAGTAGCTTCTATCTCAGCATGATAGTTTTCGGCCACATGCCCACCAATGAATACCGGGATGCTGCTGGAGTGGGCGAGGGTATTCAGTTCGGTCTTGAATAGATCTGCATCGAGAACAATGGAGCCGGAGAGCACAACAGCGTCTGATTTAGTGCGCTGTATCACATGTGGCAGTTCAGTCAGAGGCATATCCGCACCCAATAGAATCAGGCGATAACCCCGCGCGTGGGCGGCGAGCGCGAACAACAGCAAGCCAAACTCATGGTGCTCACCGGGCAGACAGGCGGCAATCAGGCAGGGACCGGTATTACGCATGTTGCGGTGATGAAACCGTGCCCCTAGCTTGTTACGCATGAAGACACTGAAAAAATGTTCTTCCGCTACACTCCCTACACTGGTTTGCCAACGTTCTCCCAGATGTATCAGCAGGGGCGTGAGTAATTGCCGTGTAACGATATCCACCGGGTAGAGTGACATGGCTTCGTTATAAACTGAATCCAGAACGCTTTCGTCGAACCTGCTAATGGCCTCGATCATGCGGGCCTGGTATTGATCCCAGATATCGTCATCGCTCTCGATGGGCTGTTCTCGAAAATCCATTGATTCCGCCACGCGGCTAATGGCAACACCCTGGCCGAGTTTCACCACAATGCGCTGGATTTTTTCAACATCAGTCTGGCTGTACATTCGATGGCCTTTAGGTGTGCGCTCTGGCTGAATCAGCCCATAACGTCGCTCCCAGGCACGTAAGGTAACCGCATTGACCCCGGTGATTTCCGACACCGTGCCGATGGGGTACAGACCATTAATGTGTTGCTGCTCTACCATCTGGACTCATTTCATCCTGTACAAAACTTGTACAAATGCTAGAATACTTGTACAAGGTTGTCAAATGTATTATATTGAAACATATGAAACAATGACTTAGGATTACTTTATATTATACAAGGCTTGTACAAATAATCCCTGGTTAGCACAGAACCAGGCAGGAGGCTGAAATGGCAAAGCAACAGGAAGATTTTCTTTCCAAACTGGTACTTTGGAACAATGACCCGGAACATGCCGAACTGGTACGGGAAAAAGCCGAGGCTGGAAATGTGGATGCCCAGTATGCGTTGGGTTTGATGTACGCTGAGGGCCGCGGTATCGAGCCGGACGATATCCAGGCCTATGTCTGGCTGACGCATGCGGTTGCCCAAGGTGATCAGGATGCGGCAACCCTGCGCTATGTGCTCTTATCCAAGATGACTCCCGATGATATTGCTGCCGCTGTGCGCCGAGTCGAGCAAGGGGCAAGCCCTGAGGAGCGCGCGCGTGCGTAGAGTTTTGCTGTTTCTGCTAGTTATAATGACTGGAGGAGTTCCCGTGCAGGCCGAAACCCGAAGTTGTCCCGATACGTTGAATTTTACCGTACAGTCTCTGAATGACGATCAAGAGGTGAATTTGTGTGAGGCTTACGCCGGGAAGGTGGTTTTAATAGTGAATACGGCCAGTAAGTGCGCCTTCACCCCGCAATATGAAGGACTGGAAGCCCTCTATGAAACTTACAAGCATCGCGGCCTGGTGGTACTGGGATTTCCTTCCAATGATTTTGCCAATCAGGAGCCGGGGACCGAGGCGGAGATCAAAACCTTTTGTCGCATGACTTACGGCGTCCAGTTTCCCATGTTTGCCAAGACCCGGGTGAAGAAAAAAAATGCTGATCCGCTGTATCAAAAGCTGGGTGAAGCAGCCGGCTCCTGGCCAAAGTGGAACTTCCATAAATATCTGTTGGACCGGAACGGACAGTTAGTTGGCAGTTATGGCAGCTTTACCAAACCGCAAAGCAAGAAACTGGTGAAGCAGATCGAGTCGCTCTTGTAACGGGGCGCTT
>CBDUOW010000320.1:0-2573 GCA_965368945.1 uncultured Gammaproteobacteria bacterium | reverse complement strand
GATCAATAGTCTGGGCACGTACCACCCCGGCGCGTTGCAGTGCCGCATCAAACACATTATCCGAACCTATCAAGGCGCCGGTGTGGGTCATAGCGGCGCGCGAGCCTTCCGCATGCCGCCCCGATTTGATGACAATCACCGGCTTCATGCGGGCGGCGATCCGCAAGCCACTCATGAAGCGGCGTGCATCCCGGATGCCTTCCACATACAGCAGGATGCTTTGAGTTTGCGCGTCCTGTGACAGGTAATCGAGGATGTCGCCGAAATCAATATCCGCCGCATCTCCGAGTGAGACGATGGTGGAGAAGCCAATATCATGTTCCACCGCCCAGTCAAGAATGGCGGTACACAAGGCACCTGATTGTGAAACCAGGGCCAGGTTGCCCGGTTGGGCGCTGTTTTTACTGAAGGTGGCATTCATGCCAATGCTGGGACGGATCAGACCGAGACAATTCGGTCCGAGTATGCGCATCTGGTATTGCCGCGCAGCATCCAGCGCGGCTCGTTCATAGGCAAGGCCCTTGCCGTCGCCCTCGCTGAAGCCGGCAGAAATCACTATTGCGGCACGTACCCCGTGTTCGCCACAGGAATGAATAATTTCCGGCACAGTCGGCGCCGGGGTGGCAATCACGGCCAGATCGATCGGATGCTTGATGGCTTGAATGTCGGGGTAACAATCGTGATCATCGAGGGTTTGATATTTTGGATTGATGGGATATATAGGGCCGGTGAAACCGCTTTCGAGTAAATTGTTATATACGCGAGTACCTACAGCATTTGTACGTTTACTGGCGCCAAACACGGCTATTGCATTCGGCGTAAAGAGGCGGTCTAGATAATGGGGTCCCATGTATGATCTCCAACAAGGCTGTTACTATGATCATATTAAAAATAGAATATGACAAGTGATAAATCGGATTGAGTGATGAGTATTGCATTTATTTCACATCCGGACTGTGCCTTGCACGAAATGGGGGCGCATCATCCCGAATGTTCCGCCCGCTTGAGCGCCATCCAGGATCAGATCCTTGCCAGTGGCCTGGAATTTGCTCTGCGCAACTATGATGCCCCGTTGGCGACAATCGAGCAGCTTTATCGTGTGCATGATAAAGACTATGTCGATGATATTTTTCAGCGGGCACCCAGGGATTACGGTCAAATCTGGCTGGATCCGGATACCAGTATGATGGCGGACTCACTCAATGCCGCCCTGCGTGCTGCGGGTGCGGTGGTAATGGCTGTTGATCTGGTGATGTCAGGTAAGGAACAGGCGGCTTTCTGCGGTGTCCGTCCGCCCGGGCATCATGCCGAACGTGCCAGAACTATGGGTTTCTGTATCTTTAACAATATTGCTGTGGGTGCCGCCTATGCCCGGGACAACTATGGGGTAAAGAAGCTGGCGATTCTCGACTTTGATGTGCATCACGGCAATGGCACGGAAGATATCTTCCGTAAAGAAACAGGTGTTCTGTTTTGCTCCACATTTCAGCATCCTTTTTATCCCAATACCGGTGTAGATATGATTTCCGAACATATCGTGAATGCACCATTGGCGGCCGGGGCGAAAGGAGCAGAATTCCAGGAGGCGGTAAACTCGCACTGGCTGCCCAAATTGCATGAATTTCAACCTGAACTGGTGTTGATTTCCGCCGGGTTTGACGCACATGTGGAGGACGACATGGCCAGCGTGTGTCTTACTGAGCAGGACTTCAAATGGGTAACAACGGAGATAAAGAGTATTGCTGACGCTTATGCGGGAGGCAGAATCGTATCATCACTTGAAGGGGGCTATGCCCTGTCAGCTTTGGGGCGAAGCGTTGCTGCGCACCTGGATGCATTGCTAGGTTAACCTGAATTAGTAATTTGGATGATTTCAGCGGGTGGTTGTTAAACCGGGTATTACGACCAGGACGTGATAATTAGTTCAAGAGGCCATGATCGTGCTAGCATTTTGCTCGTGGGGTATAAGTTATTGAGTGTTCCAGTGTCATGTATTCATACCAAGACGGGAGGTGAAAATGATTAAGGTGCTTAGCTTGAGTTGCGCAATGGTTATTCTGTGTGCTCCCGCTTCGGTAACAGCACAGCAAGCCACTGTGGAAGAACTGGAGCGTAGCTGTGAGGAAAGTCGGGAAGCGCAGCTGGCTCCGTTACGTGAAGCGGAAATAGAAAAGTGCAAAGCTGAGAAGGCCATGGAACCGACGAAGTGTGAAAGTTACTATAAAGATTACGGTGATGCGACACGTGGCGCCGGCGGTAAATATACAGAACGCATGTTTAACGATCTGCCGGCCTGTGTGAAAGCGCGGGAAATGAAATCCAAGACCCGCGAAGGGACAGTATCAGCAACCAAGCGGGGCGAGACCACCACCGATGTGGACAAGACTATCGAGGAACTGACAACGACCCCGGAAGAGGCGGCAGTTGAGTCAATTGTCAATCAAGGAAAAGTAACGCCGACTTCACGGGACAGTACCCTGGGTACGAAAAAGCGGGAGACCGAGAAACCCGAAAAAAGCCGCGATAGTACTCTGCCGGACAACAAGCGAGATAGTACTAGCGGAACATCAACC
>CBDUOW010000319.1:0-2586 GCA_965368945.1 uncultured Gammaproteobacteria bacterium | reverse complement strand
GTTAAGCCACACGCGATAACACCATAAATTGATAGGGTTCCATGACTAACTTTTGGGTTGCCGTAATAGGCCGGCCGGTATAGAGATCAATCATGGTTTTTCGCATGCCCATTTGTCGTAAGCGTCGCGCTTCGAGAAATTGCTGTTCTTCACTAAAATTAGCCAATATAAAAACGATGGATTGCTCATTGCTTCTTATAAAGCCAAACACGTGCTTATTACCGGTCTCCACAAACTCTGTATCGGCTCGATAAAAAGCCTGATTCTGGGTGCGTAACTGAATCAATCTCAGGAGTCCTTGAAACACCCTGCCCGGTAAGGTGTCCAGGTCACGCCGCTGCTCGGCGCGTTGCCAGTCAAATTTCGAACGATGCAGCCAGCGTGAATCACCGGTCTTTTCGGCATCATTGTCATACTCATAATCATTGAGCGTGGCGATTTCATCACCCAGATAGAGCAGTGGAATACCGCCGATGGTCATGATAATGCCGTGAATCAAGTGGATGCGGCGTATCGCCAGTTCAAGTTCCTTTTCATCATCCTCTGCAACCGCTTTCTCCACCCCGGCCAGAGACGCGCATGTACCAGAAACGCGTGCTTGCCCCGTTTGTGAATCTTCTTGAAAGGGTGCACCGCGCGCGAAGCTGCCAGAATGTTTCCCGATGTAAAAATTAGTTAAGAAGCGGCGATGCTCCTGGGGATCGAATCCTACTGCTTTTATGTCATCGTCCGCAAAAGTCCACCCAATATCATCATGACAACGAATGTAATTGACCCAGGCGCAGCCATCAGGGATGGCGAATCGTTTTTGCATGGCGGTATGCAATGCGCGTGCATCCCGTGTTGCCAGGGTATCCCATAGCAGTGCCATAAGTTGCGGGTTGTAGGACAGCGGGCATTCCTCGGGACTAATATACTTGCTCACATCGTCTGGATGAACGATAGCCTCTGATTTAAATATCATCGCTGGCGCGGCAATACTTGCAAGCGCATTGAATGCCTGGATGATCCAGTGGGCTTGCGGCAAGTTCTGCGAATTGGTGCCAAGCTGCTTCCAGATAAACGCCACCGCATCAAGACGCAGTATCTCCACACCCTGGTTGGCAAGAAACAGCATCTCTTCAATCATTCGATTGAACAGCACCGGATTCTCATAATTCAAATCCCATTGATAGGTATGAAATGTCGTCCACGCCCATTTCTTTAACCGCGTGACATACGTGAATGACCCCGGGTGATCATCGGTGAATACCTCGGGCATAGTCTTCTCATAGGCATCCGGCATGTCGCGATTAGGGAACAGTCGATAATAATCCTGGTAATCCTTTTCACCCTTCAATGCAAATTGCGCCCAATCGTGTTCATCCGCCGTGTGGTTAAACACAAAATCCAGCGTCAGTGATATGCCGTGATGACGCAGCTCAGTGGCTAATTCAGCGAGTTGCTCCATGGTGCCCAGGGCAGGATCGATTTCACGATAACTGCTAATCGCATAGCCACCATCATTCTCCGCTTCCGGCGCTTTGAACAAAGGCATCAGGTGCAGATACGTAATGCCGAGTTCAGATAGATAGGGAATACGTTCCTGTAAGCCATTTAAATCATCTGAAAAAAGATCGACATAGCACATTGCACCAATCATGCGGTTAGATTGATACCAGTGGGGGTCGACTTCACGCAACGCATCCAGGGCTTTTAATTCGGCCGGGCGCGCAAGCCACATTTCGGTCGCCGAAGAAAGAATGCTCTCCAAATGGTAGAAGAAGTCATACTTATTGCCATACAACTGATACAGATGAGTGAACAAGCGTGGAAAATGGCGCTTGAGCCGGTGGATATACATTTCCCACTCGACCGTATCAGTTTGGTCTTTGAATTTAGACTCTATTCTCGGTAGCAGCCGCCTGAGTGACGATTCGCCCTCTTGCTTTAACCATGCGCTGTTAATTTCCATAGTATTCTTTATTCACATATATCTGGCCAGCTTTCACAAGCCGACTGATTAAAATACATAATTACCAACTTTAGCCCGTGATCCGAGGTCGGAATTAAGGGATCAGAGTAAAATTATTCCTGTGTTTAACTCTGGCCCCAAATAATTGATGTTACATACTCATGCCTAACATCGGGATGGCCATGGCAGCAATGAAACCAACGATCATCAGTACCAACATAATGGCGGTCAGAATTCCCGCGAATTTCCAGAATTTGCGTTGTGATTCGAGCGTTTCTTCCATATTTACTACACTGGATGATCCCACCAATCGCCCAATCGCAGAGCTGAATTTGAATAAATATATCCCCAGCATGAGATAGATAACACTCATTATCGCATACATCCCCCCTATCCCTAGCATGGCGCCGGCACCAGGTCCCTCAGGGCCCAATTTCATCGTACTCGCCGCAAAGATACCAAATGTTCCCAATATCATAAAAACAGCCGTAATCACCAGCACGATACCAATTAATAACACCCACGGTTTTGTTCCGCGCAAGGCCTCGATCATCAAAGTGGTAATCCCTTCTGAATTAGTCTGACTTACATCAGCAACATGTGATTGCGGCGGTTCATATTGGTTATTCATA
>CBDUOW010000318.1:0-2587 GCA_965368945.1 uncultured Gammaproteobacteria bacterium | reverse complement strand
TTGCACGATATGGACGACTTTCACGCCTTTACGCGGTTGGTTTTGCAGTGCTTTTGTGCGCTGTGTGGCGCTCAAGCGATAGGTGTTGGCACTCTGGCTGGCGACCGGAATGGTGAGGCTGTGACCGGCCCTGAGGCGGGTGCCGCGAACACCGTTTACCCGTTTGATACTGGTAATGCTGGTGTTGTAGCGCACGGCAATGGTGCTCAGGGTATCGCCGGATTGAATCCTGTGGCGAACCCAACGAATGCGTTGTTCCGGCGGCAGCGATTTCAGGTTTTCGGCAAAAATATCAACGCTGTCGAGGGGAATGAGCAGGTGATGGGGGCCGTCCGGGGCCGTGGCCCAGCGGTTATAGCCGGGGTTGAGGCGGTACAACTCATCCAGGCTGATATCAGCCAGTTTTGCGGCACGGGCCAGGTCAATCTGGGAGGCCAGTTCCACCCGGGCCAGGTAAGGCTTATTGGGAATGGCCGGCAGGTCCAGGTTATAGGCGGCCGGATCCGCTATCAGTTTCTTCAAAGCCAGTAATTTGGGGACGTATGCACGGGTCTCACGGGGTAAATCCAGCGACCAGAAGTCGGTCGGCTTGCCGCGTCGCTTATTGCGGCGAATGGCTTTTCTGACCGTGCCGGAGCCTGAATTGTAGGCCGCCAGCGCCAGCATCCAGTCGCCATCGAATTCTCGGCTCAGGTTCTCCAGATAGGCTACCGCGGCCTCAGTCGAGGCATAGACATCACGTCTGCCGTCATACCACCAGTTCTGTTGCAGGCCGTAAAGACGACCGGTGGAAGGAATAAACTGCCAGATCCCGGCCGCGCGGCCATGGGAGTAGGCAAATGGCTGAAACGCACTTTCCACGATAGGGAGTAACGCCAGCTCGCTGGGAATGTCATTTTCTTCAATAGTATCAATGACATGGTACATATAAGGGGTTGCGCGTTCTGCAACCCGCTGCATGTAGGCCGGATGGCGAACGTACCAGTCCAGCTGTCGTTGCAGCCGGGGGTGATCCGCATCTTCCAGGATGAAACCGTCGCGAATCCGTTGCCAGAGATCGGTGGGGGGCGAGGGTGTTGCATAGGTTTCTGCTGCGGCGATTTGCGATTCTGCTGCGTTTGTTGGCTCCATTTCGGAGTTAGCGAATAATTGAGCCGGGTAGTCCGCATCACCCGGAATGGTATCTGCGGCCCCATAACGGGGATTCATCGTGTTGCAGGCAGTGAGGCCGGCAATCGTGAGCAAAAGAATGAGGCGCAACATTTTTTCTTATTTATTTCTTCGTGTTATAGGAAAAAGCTGGAATCAATGTTAAAAACTGTCATGCTCAGGGTCAAGCTTTTCCGGCTGAACCTGAGACGACGGTCTGTCATTATGTAAGACCCTGTGAATATCTGGCTGAGACTTGATTGGCAATACAGGCAATGGGGAAAAAAACTCAACGATCATTCACTCGCTGTGGCAAGCATGCCAATGTCTGGCGGGCATTGGCGCAATGGTACAAGACAAACCTGGGGCAAAAGGTCGAAGTCCGCGAAAAGGAACTGTTGCATGAGGTATTGAGTAACCTGTTTGGTTATCACCTGTTACAGATGGGATGCATTGAGCAACTTGAGTTTCTCGCTAACAGCCGTGTCTCGCGTCGCATCATGATGGATGTGTGTGACAGCGCCAGGGATGCTACGACGGGTTGTTTCCAGGGCCACCCACATGCCATGCCGGTGAGTACGGATAGCCTGGATGTGGTGGTGTTGCCGCATATTCTGGAATTTTCCGAGCAGCCGCATGAAGTGTTACGTGAAGTCGAGCGAACCGTGGTACCGGAAGGGCATGTGGTAGTGTTGGGTTTCAATCCCTTCAGTATCTGGACCATCTGGCGTTGGCTGATTGGCTGGCGCGGAATGGTACCCTGGTGCGGTCATTTCATTGGTACCACCCGTATGAAGGACTGGTTGAGTTTATTGGGCTTTGAAGTGATCGCGACGCAGTATTATTTTTTCCGCCCCCCGTTCCAGCATGAAACAATCCTGGGTAAGTTACGCTTTCTTGAACGTGTTGGCCAACGGTTATGGCCAATCTTCGGTGGCGGTTATGTGATGCTGGCACGCAAGCATGTGTCTACCCTGACACCAATTCGACCCCGCTGGAAGCCAAGTCGTAAATTGGCAACGCCGGGTCTGGTGGAACCCATGTCACAGCGGCTAAAAAAATAACACGGAGAAATAATGAGTCAAACTGTAGAGGTCTACACTGATGGTGCCTGTCGTGGTAATCCCGGACCGGGTGGCTGGGGCGTTTTACTGCGCTATGGCAATACTGAAAAAGAATTGTACGGGGGAGAGGCTGACACCACGAACAATCGCATGGAGTTAATGGCCGCTATTCAGGCGCTGGAAAACCTCAAACGCGAGAGCAAGGTGATCCTTACCACTGACTCGCAGTATGTACGCAAGGGAATTACCGAGTGGATCGCCAACTGGAAAAAACGCGGTTGGAAAACGGCGTCCAAACAACCGGTGAAGAACAAGGATTTGTGGCAGCGCCTCGATAAGGCGGCTACCCAACACCAGGTGGAATGGCATTGGGT
>CBDUOW010000317.1:0-2596 GCA_965368945.1 uncultured Gammaproteobacteria bacterium | reverse complement strand
GACCATCGGTGTAGTGATGTGATCTTTTGTTCCGCGTACGGCATAGTTAACTCCGTGATGATTTAATCTGGTAATGACTCAGGCGACTCTTACACGTTGTTTGTGTAATTCACGGGCCTGTTGCTTCATTAGTTCGACGATGGCATAAACGCCGACGTGACGGTTGGGTGACAGATGATCGTCCAGATTAAGTCGCTCAAATAGCTCATCCACGTCCAGTTGATTCAATTCGTCAGCCGTTTTGTTATCTGCTAACTGGATCAATAGTGCCAAGACGCCCTTAATGATGCTGGTATCGCAATCGCCATAGTAGTGTAATCTGCCCGGGTCAGCTACATCCTTATAGGGATGCACCCATACCTGACTCATGCAGCCCCTGACCTTGTTGTCCTCGGTCTTGTACTCAGCAGGCATGGGAGGTAGTTTTTCACCCAGCTCAATCAGGTATTGATAGCGCTGCTCCCAGTCTTCGAGTATTTCGAAGATATCAACGATGTCGTCAAGGGTCGTCATGGTATATGTCTCGTATGATCAGACGGTAAAGGATTCACCACAACCGCACATGTCTTTAACATTTGGATTATTGAACTCAAAACCTTCATGCAAGGCATTGGTTTTGACATAATCCAGTTGCATACCGTCTATGTAGGATAGCGATTGTTTGTCGACGATGACTTTTACGCCATGGTTTTCAAACACGATATCGTCGCCCTCGATCTCATCGGCATAATTCACCTCGTAGGCAAAGCCGCTGCACCCTGACTTGCGCGTCGCGACGCGTAAGCCGATGCCATGGCCTCGTTTTGCCAGCATGGTTTCAACGCGTTGTGCCGCAGCTTTGGTCAATGAGATGCTCATCATTTACTCCTTGATACTCTAATATAAACCTAATGTGAGTTTGGCTTCGTCGCTCATGCGATCCTTGTCCCAGGGTGGATCCCATACCAGTTGAACATTCACCTCATCGATTTCCTTGATTTCACGGACGGCACACTCGACCCGACCGGGCATGGATTCAGCCACCGGGCAATGCGGGGTGGTGAGGGTCATGTTGATGCTGACCGCATTGTTAGCATCGATGGTGATGTCGTAGATCAGGCCCAGATCGTAAAGATTCAAGGGGATCTCCGGATCATAGACTGTACGCAATGCAGCAATGATCTTGTCCCTGAGTGGCGCATCCGTGGGGATCTCGATCGTTTCCCGGCTTGCCTTCGCCGGCTTGTCAAACTGGACGTGCTGTTTAGTCATCTTGCTGCGCACCCAGTTTGTCAGACACATTGTCCAATAAGCCGTGCAATATGCGTTCAGCCTGCTCACGTACCGGTTGCGGCTCGATTGTCTCGAGAATCTCACCGGCAAAACCGAGGCACAGCATTTTGATAGCAGTAGTAGTGTCGATGCCACGACTACGCAGATAAAATAACTGTTCCGGCTCCAGTTGACCGACCGTCGTTCCGTGGGAGCATTTCACGTCATCGGCATAAATCTCCAGTTGTGGCTTGGTATCGACCTCGGCATTGCGGGTCAGCAGCAGGTTCTTGTTGGACAGATGGGCATCGGTTTTTTGTGCGTTTCTTTCCACCAGGATACGGCCATCGAAAACAGCCCGTCCTGCACCGTGAAGAATCCCCTTGTAATTATGCCGGCTGCTATTGTGGGGACTGCTATGCATTACATCCAGGTGTTGATCGGATAACTGTCTGTCACCCACCAGATATAAACCGTTGGTTTCGCAATCCGCCCCTTCTGCCTGAAAGCGTACTTGCAGATCGTGACGTGCCCATTTACCACCCATGGCAAGTGAGGTACCGCGGTATTGACTATGCGCCGCCTGTGCCAGAAAGCTCTGGTGCATGTGGTAGGCTCGAGGACTTTCCTGCTGCAGGCGGTAATGGGTCAGGGCAGCATTGTCTTCCAGCAAGATCTTACTCACACCATTGTGGAAGTAAACGGAATCACCGCTGCTCTCATAGCGTTCAATCAACTGTGCGTTGGCGCCGCGTTCCAGTACCAGCAGGTTACGCGGTTGAATCAACTGTGGTGTATCCAGTCCCAGATTGAGATGAATGACTTCGATCGGCCGCTCCAGTACAGTGTCACGTCTGATGTGAATAAATAGCCCATCATTGATCAGCGCGGTATTGAGTGCGGTAAAAATATGTTCGTTATGATGGTTCGTTTGTCCAAACCAGATGGCAAGGGACAGCGGATCATGGCTCAAAGCATGTTGCAGGCTACCAATGGTGACACCTTCGGGCAGGACATCAAAGTTGCGCAGTGCCGGCACAAACCGGCCATTGGCAAAGACAATTCGATAGGCCTCTGTGTCGGGCAGGAGCCAGTTATCAATGTCCTCTGTTTGCAGGGCATCAAAATCCGCGCTGACCGGTTCAAAGTTATGTTCGAGCAGACCTTCGATTGAAGTAAAGCGCCAGGCTTCCTGCTTCTTACCCGGCAGGGGCAAGCTCTGCAATGCATCCCGGGCATTTTCCCGGGCACGGTTCAACCAGGCATGGTTCTCTTCCACTGCTGTTGCCGCGGTATCACCTTGCTGCAGCAATTGCATGAACCATTGGCGTGAATCGGTTGCGGT
>CBDUOW010000316.1:0-2597 GCA_965368945.1 uncultured Gammaproteobacteria bacterium | reverse complement strand
AATCCCAACCGGCAGGGTCAAGATACACCAAAGTGGATATAGCATCAGCGGTGGGGCACTGCTAAATTTCCGCCCACGGATGACATATCCACCCAAATTCTTTACACACCTTTAATATAGGGGCAGAAAATGAGCGAAAAGGCGAAACTGATCCAGGAAATGCTCGCGATGCAGAAGAAATTCATGGCTTTTGAACATGACAACGGCGTAACAGCGGAAGATTACTATGCGTCTAAGGAAGGTCAAGAGCTGCACCAGTACCGTGAAAAATACGCTGAGCTGGCGGACAAGGTGAATGCCCTGGCCCACAAAGAAAAGGGCTCCAAGCGCTTTTATTGATCTGCGCTTGAACTGCATTGGCACCAGCCAGGAAAAAGGCCGCTTCAGCGGCCTTTTTTTGTGTCGAAAATAAATGAGCACATAATTATAAAGATATTCGAGGTGTCAGGTTTCGGCCCACATCCTGATTAGATTCACGTAGGCAACATCGACCCGCTTGGTTGCATCTTCTTCGGGCCGTTGCTTCAACAGGTTCTCCCTGGCCTGGTTGAGTTCATACAATAGTTCCCGCCTGGCGGCATCCCGTACCATGCTTTGCGCCCAGGTGACAGCCACCAGGCGTTCGCCCTGGGTGACTTCTGCCACATGATGCAGGCTGGAGGACGGGTATACCACCGCATGCCCCGCCGGTAATTTAATCCGCTGGTCGCCAAAGGATGTGCGAATCACCAGTTCACCTCCCTCATAGCTATCCGGCTCATTCAGAAACACCGTGGTGGAAACATCGGAACGGTAGCGTCCCTGGGGCGGTCCCATGACCGGATCATCCACATGATCACCGTAAGTCATTCCCGGCCGGTAACGGGCGTAGAAGGGGGAAGCAATCTTGATAGGCAAGGTTGCGGATTGATAAACCGGGTGCTGTACCAGGCTGCCCATGACAAGATTATTGAGTTGCTGTATTTCCCTGGCGTCGCCGGCGATTTCTTCATTATTCTTGACCCGCTCGGCGGCCATGCCAGCCGATAATTTTCCATCGATAAATTGGGATTTGGCCAGGATAGCCTGGATGACAGTCAATTTATCCTTCGACAGGACCTTTGGAATCTGCAATAACATCAGTGACTTACTCTTGGTGGTTATTCAGGGTAGAATACCACAGCTTTAACAATCCCCCGAAGTACTGGAGCAGGTCATGATTTTGAATATCGTTATCGATGAAAATACCATTCCCGTTGAAGTCCCCGATTTTATCGTTGCAGAAGCCAGTGATGTATTCGATAAGATTGATCAGGACATGAATAGTGGCTGGCAAATGAGCCGCGAATGGGTCGATGAATTGAGTACCGAACAACGTTGCCAGGTGGTGGCCGACAAACTATTAACTGCGATGGAAACCGAGAATGAAAGGTTGCGAATCATGATGGCGGCTTACATTCTAAATCGAGTCCCCGGCATCAAAGGCTTGCGGGTTGCCACTGATGGTGAAATCCAGGAAACAGAATTGCTCATGAATGAGTCGCAGTTTTAATTTACACAACTAATATTAACCACAGTGTTATCTCCAGACACTGCTGGTATATATCGAATCATTTTTCAGCTGTCTAATTGCTTCTCCAGTTTTTGATGCTCGATTTCGCCATACAGGAGATGGCCAGGCCCGGTTATCTGATAACCCCGTTTGGTATAGAACCCCACACTGTTCTCTCTGGCATTCAGCTTAATAAGCTGAATCCCAAGTGCTCTGGCTTTCTGTTCCAATTCACGCAGTAATGCGTCACCAACACCTCTGCCTTGCCAGCGATCTTCTACTGCCATATAGCGGATTTGAGCTGTTGTCTTGTTGATCAGATGTAAGCGTGCGACGCCAATGATTTGACCTTCATCACTAAGCGCCATGGCATGAATGGCATTGTCGTCGTGGCGATCGCGTTCACTGCCACGTGGTTGTTGCCAGGGAGCACGTAATATTCGCCACCGCAGATCGTAATAGTGATCGAATTCTGTTTTTGATTGCGGTGCTGTAATGCTGAACATTGTAATTAACACTGTTTGGCATGCTGTAACAGATTCATAGAAACGACTTTTGCAAAGTGGGTCTTTGAGAAAATGCCAACTCCATCACGCTTTATTTAGTTAGTCTAACCAATAGGTCATAGGCAATTGGTTTAAGTTTTACCATTCGCCGTAAGTATTTGTAAACAATTGTTAATACTACAAATACAGGAGGTATTAGGGACTATTGTTAGTATTAAAATAACAGTATGCATTAGCGGCAAAGAATGAATGGAGAAGGTATAGCTCATGACCAAGATCAGTGTATTTGAAAATGAAGTCCCACAAAAGACTGTCAATTTGCGCGTCGGAGCGGTAACTATCGGGCGTGCGACTGATAGTGATATCCATATTAAAGATTCAACCGTTAGTTCACAGCACGCAAAAATTGTGACCTACTTTGATGCCTCTTATATTGAAGACCTGGAAAGTACCAATGGTACTTTCGTAAATGGCAAGCGGGTTCAAAAACATATCTTGAATCCTGGTGACGTCATTTCAGTAGGGACACATACCTTGAAGGTGGAATCTGAGCAGGTCAC
>CBDUOW010000315.1:0-2598 GCA_965368945.1 uncultured Gammaproteobacteria bacterium | reverse complement strand
TGTCGTAACGGGGTTTTATAGTTCACGGACAAGGGAGATGACCGCATGACCACACTGGCCCGCTTACGCCAAGGGATGCACTCCAACTGGCAAGGCTTAAGGGAGGGCTGGCGTAATCTACGTGAGCGCGCCACCCATGCCCTGACCCGTTTCACCCCGAGCCACTCAACCAGTGATATCGAAACCGTGGCCGATCAGGCCATGCTGCAGGGATCCCGCTGGGGTTTACTGGCAGCCGATGTGGAAGAAAAAGCCAACAACGTGATAGTACGCCTGGAAGCGCCAGGCATGGAAGCGGATGACTTTGACATCAGCGTGGACGACAATTACCTGGTAGTGCGCGGCGAAAAAACCGCGCGCCGGGAACAAACCCTGGGCCGCTATACCATGCAGGAATGCGCCTATGGCAGTTTTGAACGTGCCTTGCAACTGCCGGTGCGGGTTGAAGAGTCGGGAGCCAGCGCCAGCTACAAACGCGGCGTGCTGACCATCACCCTGCCCAAGCATGCGCATGCTCAACGGCGTCGCATCGATATTCAAAGCGACCAGGCTTAACTTTTTTAACACGCCTGCATGATCTTCAGGCGCGGCAAAGGAGAGACGCATGGCCTCGAGCCTGAAACCGGTTTTGCTGTTAACTGGCTTGCTGGCCGGCTGCGCCAGCCATCAACTGACGCAAACACCGGTCACACCGACGCACGCCAGTCCGTTTCAGGCCATGCAGGTGCAGGTGGATTTCGCCACCCCGGCGCAGTCCGCTTACCTGGCGACGCAACTGGTCAATGAACTGGCTAAACACGAAGTCCGCGCAACGCTCATGAAGCCGGATACCGCGGCGAGCCGCATGTCGGGCGACAACCCGGCCTTGCTGCGACTGAGCCTGACGGATACCTGGACGGAAACCTTTATTTCTCATCGCCGCAAGCACCGCCGATCCCTGACGCAAATGCGCGGCCGGATTGAACGTGAATCGCCGCGCTTTCGCAGCGAAGTCGTGCTGCGGGATTTGCAAACCAACCAGACCGTGTGGCAGTCTGAAACCGTCACCGCCGGACCCTGGTATTCGGATTTCAACGCCAATGCCCGCTCCCTGGCCAGAAAACTTGTACGCCAGTTGGAACAACAGGGCCTGATCGTTAAAGGCACGCAACCCGCGCCGTCCTGATCTGCATGGAAAGCCACGTATAAATTAATTTATGGCCTATTCAGGCCCGACGGCTTCACATTCGGGGGCATGCTGCTGAACTTTTTAACCCTGTTATGTCTATGAGATTACCCGCAGCACGCGGCGCTTTGACGCCTTCGCTGATTCAACCGTACAACCACAACCCGGAGTCGTAATTAGATGTCACGCTTTGCCCTGTCTGGACTGCTTAGTCTGCTATTGATGTTTTCCCTTTCGGCCCACGCCGCCCTGCCCGTCACTGACAGCCAGGGTGAGCGCTTGCCAACCCTGGCACCCATGCTGGAGCAGGTCACCCCGACGGTGGTGAATATCGCCACCACCGGCCATGTGCGTATCCAGGAAAACCCCCTGTTCAGCGATCCCTTCTTTCGACACTTTTTCGATCTGCCGGACCAGCCCCGTGAACGCCAGACCCAGAGCCTCGGCTCCGGTGTGCTGGTAGATGCCGATAAGGGCTACATCCTCACCAACAATCATGTGATCGATCGGGCCGATGAAATCAGGGTGACCCTGCGCAACGGCGAAACCCATGTGGCCAAGCTGATCGGTACCGACCCGGAGAGTGACATCGCCGTGATCCAGATTGAGGCCAGGGACCTCCAGGCTGTGCCGCTGGCGGATTCCGCCAAGGTGCGGGTCGGCGACTTCGTGGTCGCCATCGGCAATCCTTTCGGCCTGGGACAAACCGTCACCTCCGGCATCGTCAGTGCCACCGGTCGCAGCGGCCTGGGCATTCACGGCTTTGAGGACTTCATTCAGACCGACGCCTCCATTAACCCGGGTAACTCCGGCGGCGCGCTGGTCAACCTGCGCGGTGAACTGGTGGGGATCAATACCGCCATCCTCTCGCGCAGTGGCGGCAATATCGGTATCGGCTTTGCCATTCCTATTAATATGGCCAGCGACATCATGCAGCAACTGGTGGCGCACGGCAAAGTCGAGCGGGGCCGCCTCGGCGCCCAGGCCCAGGACCTGACGTCGGAACTGGCGCAGGCGTTTGGCATCAAGTATCGCCGCGGCGCGGTGGTCAGCCAGATCGAAACAGACTCCCCCGCCGATAGGGCCGGCCTGCGGGTGGGCGACATCGTGACCGAAGTCAACGGCAAGCCGATCCGCGATGCCGCCACCCTGCGTAACAGCATTGGCCTGCTGCGGGTCGGGCAGGAAGTAAAGTTGGTGGTGTTGCGCGAGGGCAAGACCCGCACCCTGGTCGCCAAGGTACAGGAACCCACCTGGACCGAGCAGGGCGGGGAAGGGATGCACGCCCAGTTGACCGGTGCGGTGCTGGCCGATCTGGATAAGGCCAGTCGCGGTCGCGCCAAGGGCGTTCTCATTGCCGAGGTCGAAACCGGCAGCCCGGCCTGGCGCAACGGCCTGCGCAAGGGCGACATCATTGTGTCGGCCAACCGCAA
>CBDUOW010000314.1:0-2616 GCA_965368945.1 uncultured Gammaproteobacteria bacterium | reverse complement strand
CTAGTATAATATCCTTTCAAACCATTGAAATCCCCTTTTGCAAAATACACCTTTAAATCAGGGTTCTGATTCATTGCCTTTTTTACCTTTTCTACCAATTGATCATCGGCATTCCTCACAAGAACACCACTAAATCCTGCTGTCAGAGGAAAGATATCGTTCCCGCTGTCGCCGCAAAATACAACATCCTTTTTCGCAGTATCAAACTCCTCAGCCACATACTCCAGGGCAGTCTGTTTTGTCGCACTTGCTGGCAAAAAATCAAGAAGCCCTTTCCCATCCTGAGAATCAAAACTATATACGATTACCTCATCAAACTTTCCTTTCACCAGTTCATCTACTTTTTTTAAAACCTGATCTTTTTTTTCGTGTTTAACATAATAACTTTGCTTGAACTGGTTCTGATGTTCACTTTCCTGTTCCCGCATACCATCAACCCTGCCAACCGCATCTCTTATTGCCATGGCATCCCATTTTGGGCTCTCTCTCTTGACATGCTCAACCCAGCCATCATCAAACTTCCACTCTCCATCTTCATATTTTCTAATCGAAGTACCGACATCACTACACAGAATATTGGGGTATCTGACTCCAAATTCTTTTATTGCGTTTTCGGTGAGAACAAGATTTCGTCCCGTTACATAGACGACGAGCACATCATGCTTTTCCGTGAGTTCATTGAAGAGGTCGATAGCTCCTGGATCCGGCGGCCAGCGACCGTTCGGTAGTAATGTCCGGTCGAGATCAGTCGCAAGAATTTTCATGCGGGTACTCCATAGTGGTTACCATTAAAAACAATAGAGATAGCGATCAAAGCCTATGACTCAAATGACATCAGGACTGCTTCGCCGGTACCGTCATCCTGGGAAACCGTGAAGCTGTGATCGCCCAGATCAGCCTTCAATGTTAGCGTGACTTCCGGGTGCTGCCAGGAAATATGTAACAGATGTGGCTCGGTCTCGATGATCTTCATCTCACCATTGAATGCCGGTGAAACATTGCGTAACCGAATCAACTTGAGCTGATCCAGTACGATAGGACGTTTTAGTCCAGACTCGATGTCGATTATTTTTAAAGTGGTGCGGTTAATCTCCTTGTGTCCAGCTGTACGCCCTCTTTCCGCTGCTGCGTAGTCGTTAGTACCGGCAAATAGATCCAGATACCACACCTGTGGAACACCGGGCATAAACATCTGAATAGCACGAGCCAGGCGCAGTTTTTGCTCATCCTCCCCAAGAGCGCTGAAGAATGTCGCATTGACCTGATAGTAGTCGATCTTCTTACCGTCGGCATTGTATAAATTCTTGGTCTTGCCACCCCGCTCTATAATATGCTCCATGGTGACCTCAATCTCCTGATCACTCAGCAGGCCTGGCCGGTAGGAACCATCGACCTGTTTACCTTTGAGGTCAAGCACCGGGATACCATCATGGCTACCGAGCATATTGATGGTCTGCAGTCCCCTGCTACGGATATCCGAGATCCAGTGTAACAAAGCTGCATTGTTGCCCTGATCGAGAGCATTAATCACCAGCCCGGGGAAAAAGAAGTCATAGATGGGATAACCTTCCTGCGCAATCTCTTCATGGATACCGGCACCGTATTCGGCGTGGATCTCAGGGAATATAATTAGCCCATACTTCTGGGCAATCTCCCGCAGACGTTCCAGATAATCCCAGGTTCCCGGACGGTTGAAAAAATTCGTCTGACCGGGTTCCTTGTGCAGGTAAGCGAAAGCATCCAGTCGAATTATTTTAGCGCCGTAGGCGCTGAGTTTGTGAAGTGTCTCATCATAGAATTCCCATACCAGTTCGGAACGCGCGTTAATATCCATCTGACCCAGGAATTCACGCTTGCGGTAAACCGCATCAAGAACCTCATCCTTGTATTTGTCGATGTCTTCAAAGTCAATGGATTCCAGGCGCCTGCCACTCTTGATAACGATCTTGATGTGGTGTGCAATATCCGAAGCTTTCTGTTTATCGATTCCTTTTATATGTGCGAAGTCCTGGGCTGTTATCTCATCGAACTCCACTTTTTGATAAAAGGTGTTCCAGTAAGGCTTGAGGCTGCCATCTGGAAAACGTAATTTAAGAATCGGCAGACCGGGCTTTCTCATAAAGAGCTTATCGAGGTGTTCTTTATCCGGAATGACGACGTCATCGTCACCCATAGTGCCATGATCCTTCCAGAATTCATTCCAGTCGATGAAAAATTCCTTGTAGGGTGAGTCGTTTCCGTTCTGCAATAAATCAACAAACTGCGGAGAACGTACGGAAAGATGATTGAGTACGAGGTCAAGCTTAATCTCGATGCCAAGTTCATTTAGTTCGTGCAGATCTTGAGGATCCACAAATTCTTTATTGATATCGTAATTGATAATGGAAAAGCCACGATCCAGATCGCTATGAAAAATGGTAGGCAGAATATAGAACAAAGAAAATACTTCTTTAAATTCTGGCCGCTTGAGCATTTGTACCGTATCTGTAAGATTTCGGCCAATGCTGTCAGGGTAAGCATTAAACATTACACCATTTGGCAAATCGTTTTTTGTTGTCATTGCTTCGATTTTAATAACTCCCGCTGATATTTTGGATCAGAGCAAAAAGTATCCAG
>CBDUOW010000313.1:0-2619 GCA_965368945.1 uncultured Gammaproteobacteria bacterium | reverse complement strand
TGACCGGTTCGGGTAAAACCTTCACCATTGCCAATGTCATTCAGGATCTGCAACGTCCCACTTTGATTCTGGCGCACAATAAAACCCTGGCCGCGCAACTCTACGGTGAAATGAAAGACTTCTTTCCGGAAAACGCGGTGGAGTATTTTGTTTCCTATTACGATTACTACCAGCCGGAAGCCTATGTTCCTTCGTCTGATACCTATATCGAGAAAGACGCCTCCATCAACGAACACATTGAACAGATGCGCCTCTCGGCCACCAAGGCGTTACTGGAGCGGCACGACACCATTACCGTTGCCACGGTCTCGGCCATTTATGGCTTGGGTGATCCCGGCGCCTACCTGAATATGGTGCTACACCTGGACCGCGGGGATCGCCTCGAGCAGCGTCAGATTTTGCGCCGCCTGGCTGAATTGCAATACTCCCGCAATGATGTGGAACTGCAACGCGGCACCTACCGCGTGCGAGGGGAGGTCATCGATGTCTACCCGGCGGATTCGGATCGGGATGCGGTGCGGGTCGAGCTGTTTGATGATGTAATCGAAAGCCTCAGCTATTTTGACCCCCTGACCGGTGAAATCCTCAAACGAGTCCCACGCCTGACGATTTACCCCAAAACCCATTACGTCACTTCACGTGATACGGTCGTCGGCGCGATCGACCAGATCAAGGAGGAACTGAAACTCCGCCTGGAACAACTGCGCAGTGCCAACAAGCTGGTGGAAGCCCAACGCCTGGAGGAACGGACCCGCTTTGATATCGAGATGATGCAGGAGATGGGCTACTGCTCCGGGATTGAGAACTACTCCCGCTACATCTCGGGGCGCCAGGCCGGCGAGCCGCCGCCGACCTTCATGGATTATCTACCGGAGGATGCGTTGCTGGTGGTCGACGAATCGCACGTGACCATCCCGCAGCTGGGTGGGATGTATCGTGGTGACCGCGCGCGCAAGCAGAACCTGGTGGAGTATGGGTTTCGACTTCCCTCGGCCATGGATAACCGGCCGCTCAAGTTCGAGGAGTTTGTGCGCCTGGCGCCCCAGACCATCTACGTGTCCGCCACGCCGGCCCAGTATGAACTGGAACATTCCGGTGCCGTCATCGAACAGGTGGTGCGGCCTACTGGTCTGGTGGACCCCCAGCTGGAGATTCGGCCGGCCACCAGCCAGGTCGATGATTTGTTATCCGAGATTCATCAAATCGCGGAGCGCGGCGAGCGAGTGCTGGTTACCACCCTGACCAAGCGCATGGCTGAAGATCTGACCGACTACCTGGGAGAACACGGGGTGCGCGTGCGCTACATGCATTCCGATATCGACACGGTGGAACGGATCGAAATCATTCGAGACCTGCGGTTAGGTAATTTTGATGTGCTGGTAGGCATTAACCTGCTACGTGAAGGATTGGATATTCCGGAAGTCTCATTGGTCGCGATTCTGGATGCCGACAAGGAAGGTTTTTTACGCTCCGATCGCGCCTTGATCCAGACTATCGGTCGCGCCGCGCGCAATGAACACGGCCGGGCCATCCTGTATGCTGATAAGATCACCAACTCCATGCAACGGGCCATCGCTGAAACCGATCGACGTCGGGCCAAACAAACTGCTTATAACGAGCAACATGGCATAACCCCCAAGTCCATTCAAAAAGCCGTGGCGGATATCATGGAAGGGGCCTACGGTTCGGCGGGCGGGTCACCCCGTAAATTCGCCAAAGTGGCGGAGGAAACGATGCAGTATGCCAGGATGAAGCCGAACGAGTTGGCAAAGAAGATCCGGGAACTCGAACAACAGATGTTCAAACATGCGCAGGATCTGGAATTTGAGGAAGCGGCACAACTGCGCGACAAAATTCATCGCATTCAGGAACAGAATATGGGGCTTCTGCAACGGGCGGCCAGTTAAGGCTAAGGCCTTGTATTGAAGGAGGCTTTCCTGTATCTTCCCGCATCCTTAGGATCTTCAGGCGCGTAGCTCAGTTGGTTAGAGCACCACCTTGACATGGTGGGGGTCGTTGGTTCGAATCCAATCGCGACTACCAATTCAAAGTACTGCCCATATAGACGTCTGGAACAGTGCTTTTTTAATTTAAACATGCGGTCTCTCGTATGGATCGCCACTGGAAAGAGTTTAGCCATGCCGACAATTACACTTCCCGACGGTTCTCGCCGTTCTTTTGACCATCCCGTTTCTGTGATGGACGTGGCCAACGATATCGGCCCCGGCCTCGCGCGTGCGACCCTGGCCGGCCGAGTCGATGGCAAGCTGGTGGATGCCAGTTACACCATTGAGAATGATGCCGAGCTGGCCATTGTGACCGAGCGCGATGAGGAAGGGCTGGAGGTAATTCGTCATTCTGCTGCCCATTTGCTGGCGCAGGCCGTGAAAGAACTCTATCCGGAGACCCAGGTCACTATTGGCCCGGTGATCGAGGACGGCTTCTATTATGACTTTGCCCGGCCGGAACCTTTTACCGAAGCGGATCTGGCCAAGATCGAGAAGAAAATGGCCGAACTGGCCAAGCAGGATTTCGAGGTCAAGCGCACTGTGATGCCGCGCGAGGAGGCCATCGACTTCTTCCGCAACATGGGCGAGGCATACAAGGCCGAAATTATCG
>CBDUOW010000312.1:0-2623 GCA_965368945.1 uncultured Gammaproteobacteria bacterium | reverse complement strand
AGTACAGCGGCATCATTGGGTTTCATACCCTGTTCCATATGATAGGTAATGTTCTCACCAATGATGATTGCATCATCAACCAGCATCCCCAGTACCATGATAAAACCCATCATGGAAACCAGGTTCAATGTTGTTCCCGTTATATACAGTACAAACAGGCCGGTAAAAAACACGATCGGTAGCCCCCAGGTAGTGGTGAGCGCAACCGAAGGACGCAAAAACATCAACAGGGAGAGGAACACCAGTACCAGCCCCACCATGCCATTGTTGGACAAGACACCAAGCCGGAGCCGCGTCACCTGGGAAAAATCCTGGTGGGTGGCGACTTCAATATCCTCTCCGTATCGTTGCGGTATCGTTTTAAGATAGGCCCTTATACGATCCACCAGATCAATAATATCCGCCGAGGATTTTTTCATCACGATGAAATTCAGCGCCGGTGTGCCACTCACATCGTAATATTCCCGCGCCTTCTCCAATGACTCGGTCACGGTTGCCACATCCGCAACGGTGATGCCTTCACCGCGCTCATTAGCCCGAATCACCAGGCTTTTGACATCTTCTGGCGTCTGGAATTGACCGACAACACGCACACCCTTCTGACCTTCCGCTGTATCCAGGTCCCCTCCCGGTGCATTCACATTCCAGCTGGATAACAGTCTGGCAATATCACCGGCCGGAATACGCTGCTCTCTAAGTTTGTCCGGATCCACAACAATGCGGATTTCGGCGCGCCGATCTCCCTGCACCTGGATACGTCCCACGCCTTCGATCGCCAGCAAGTCATCTTCGATACTATCCCCGAGGCGTTTCAATTCCACCTCTGAACGGGGTGAGGAGATCGCAAAATTCAGTACCGGAATCATTTGTCCGTCGATCTCTAATACAATGGGTTCTTGTGGTAAATCTGTCGGGAGACTGGCCCTATCCACCGCCAATTGCACATCGCTGACGATGCGATCGCGATTGCTGGCATCCTGTTCAAGCTCTAGTATGACGCGCCCCGATCCGGGAAATGCGATAGAGGTCATTTTGTCAATGCCATTAAGAGATTTGAGTTCCTGTTCGATCGGGGTAATCACCAATCGTTCTATCTCAGCAGGAGTTGAACCCGGATAGACGGTATCAATCTGTACCGTGTCAAAATTCACATTGGGAAAGGCCTCGCGATTAATATTCATCATCGCATAGATACCGATCACCACAAGAAAAATGGAAACCAGGTTGACAACAAGAGCGCGTTCAACGAGAAAGCGAAGAATGGCGTTCATTCAGGGTCCTTTCTTATATTCAACTGATTGCCATATTCGGCCCAGCAGAATCACCAGGTTAGTACGTCGACGTTCTAACGCAATGCGATCCTCATCCAGTGCCAACCTTGAAATCTGCAAGTCATTTTCAAAATCAATTAAACGATTAGTGGTCTCACGGCCACTGCGATAACGTTCCAGTGCTTCCTCGAACTTTTTCTTTTCACTGACCAAACGGCGTTCATGCGCCGCGAGGGAAATGCGATTGGCATCCAGCTCGGAAAGCAGGCCGGTCACCGAATAACGCAGATCATCACGCACCCTGCGTTCATCTTCGCGGGCAATACTCAGATTTAACTGCGCCTGATAGATATTTGCATCAAAACCCCGTTTATCGAGCGCGCGTTGGTACTCAAGCCGTAAGCCGCCGGCAAGATCCTGTTCATCAATATTACCCGCGGTATTATCGCCCGTAGTAGAACGACCCCCTACCGATAACACCAAATCAACCTTGTCCTTACGATCATCCCGCCGAACCGCCAGGTCGGCCTCACTTTGTTTCATCCTCGCCTCGTTAACTTTCAGGTCCGGACTATTGTCTTCTGCTTCCTTGACCAAAACATCTCGTGAATCTTTCTGTGAACTGACGAAAGTTGAAGCGGTATATACCGGTCTGAACTCGGCATCCCAGGGTCGCCCCATCAAGCGATTCAGGGTGGTGCGTTGTTGTTCCCAGGCAACTTGTAAAGTTCGAAGATCCGACAAGCGTGACTGTAATTGCGCGTCGGACTGGAGGATATCCTTCTCTTCCGACAAGCCGATGTCGAGACGTTCGAAAATATATTTTTTAAGTCGTTGAGCACGATCGACGGCTGACTCCGCAGTGGCCAGTCGTGCTCGTGTAGAAGCGGCCGCATAGAACAGGTCCCGGGTCTGTCGGGCAAGTTGCTCCCGCACCGAAAGTTCACTGGCTTGTTGCAATAAGACTTCGGCATCAGCCGCAATAATGCCCTGGGCATAACGTGGGTTACCCCGTCCCTGCCCGAATAACATGCGATAATACAGGTCAAGCTGTACATCTTCCGAGGGATTCGGCAACAAGGGACTAATCGTCGCCGTACTGTCTTCATAGCGATAACTGCCTGACACACCCACCCGATCACCGGAACGCAAAGTGCGGTCTAAACTCGCCAGCGCATCGGCAACATCAGAGGGGGTACCAAACAACGAAACATCATGGTTGAGACCACCTTGTGCCGCCAATGCCCAACCGAGGGTACTCTCTACCTTGTACAGCTCCTGCCGTGCCTGCTCCACCTGCAGTCGCGCGATATCCAGTGTGGGATAGGTGTTAATCACATTTTGCAGCGCCT
>CBDUOW010000311.1:0-2628 GCA_965368945.1 uncultured Gammaproteobacteria bacterium | reverse complement strand
CCAAACACCAGTCGCACCACATCTATGTCATTACCAAAGCGATAACCCAGGCCAATCCGGCTAAACGGTATCCCCACCAGTTTCATATCCGGTGTGGTATCAAAAGTGACACCAACTTCATTTTGAACAGCTACTTCGATTGGGTCATTAAGATAGCGTAAGAATTCAAGCCGATTAAAATATATATAATTAAGGTAATAAACGCTGATAGCGGGATCGCGCCCCCATGCTTTGAAATCTAACGGGAACTGAAAATTAATCCCTGTCTGAAAACGGCTGAATTCATTTCTAACATCATCTATTTCAGTCGTATTGCCTGCAAACAGGAACTCATTATAAATTTCCAGATTAAATGATTCGTACTTGAAAACAAACAGGCTGTTTACGCCTGCACCATATACGTAGGCATTGTTTTTTGTTTCAAAATCATGGCCAATGCCAAAGTCAATGAATGGTGAGAGAGACCATTTATCATTCACTTGATGCAGATATTGAATGCCAGGAACAAAAGTCATGGTCTCAAACCTGTCAGGCAGGTTAGGGTCGATCACATCAGGAAGGTCAAAGTCGATAAAGCCAATAGTCACCGGCAAGCGGAGTCGAAGACCACCTTTGTCCTGACTCACCTCACGGATTGTATAGCGAAAGGGCAGATGATAAACCTGTACAGCCCGATCGTCCGCCGAATAAATACCCGTTCCGAGATAGTTTGCGTATGCATAGTTTATTTGGCTACTGATCAGATCTTCCGGGCTAGCAGAGTAACCCTTGGCAGGAAGTAGAATAATAATAAGAAATAAAAATAGTGTTAACTTTTGTCCGGAAAATTCCATGGAAGGCGCTGCTGCGTACTGATTTTATATTTATCAACATGCCTGAATAAGGTTTTCAGAGCCGTTTTACCGCCACTTTTACGTTGGGATCATCCGGACTGGTACGTAATTGGAAACCGAGGCTTTTGACCAGCCCCAGCATATTATGATTGTCGGCAAGAATTTCGCCATCCATGGTTTGAAAACCCCGTTGCCTTGCGGCATCCATGAGGGTATTCATCAAATGTGAACCGATGCCCTTGCGTTGCCATTCATCCGCAACAATAACCGCGAACTCGCAACTTTTGCCGTCCGGGTTCGTGGCATAGCGAGAAACCCCGACCTCGATTTCCTCGCCGTTCTTTTCGATAACACCGATCAGCGCCAGTTCGCGGTGATAGTCCAGTTGAGTGAAACGCACCAGCATTTCCTGGGTCAATTCATTCACGCTGCGCATGAAGCGAAAGTATTTTGATTTGGCGGATAGTTTGCGCACAAAGCTCTGTTCGATTTGAGCATCTTCGGGACGGATGGGGCGAACAGTAATGGTAGTACCGTCGGGGAGTTGAAATTGTGATGCAAGATGCCCCGGGTACGGGTGAATGGCCATGTGGGCATAGCGATCATGTGAGGGAGCCTGTTTTCCAACCACGATGCGGGCATCCAGAGCCATGACACCGTTTTCATCGGCAATCAACGGGTTGATGTCCAGCGCCAGTATCTGTGGCAACTCGCAGACCATTTCCGAAACCCGCCGCAGTACCCTTAGCAGGGCGCTCATTTTGATTGCCGGCATGTCGCGAAAATCCTTCAGCAAGGAAGCAATCTTGGTTTGGTTAATGATCTTTTCAATCAGAAAGGTGTTCAATGGTGGCAAGGCGACGGCACTGTCGCGCAGGACCTCTACATGCTTACCGCCTGCGCCGAAGGTGATGACCGGGCCAAAAACAGGATCGCGGGTTACACCGATTAACAACTCCCGACCATTAGATGAAATATACATCGGTTCAACGGTGACACCACTGAGATCCGCATCCGGATATTTATGGCCAACTTCTTCTACTAATTGATGATAGGTGTGGCGTATCAGTTGGGCATTGCCAATATTGAGGCGCACGCCGCCGACATCGGATTTATGGCTGATATCCGGAGAGTGAATCTTCATGGCGATCGGGAAGCCGAGTGATTCAGCGGCGACCAGGGCCTCGTTGGCTGAATGGCATTCAATACTGCGGGTAAACGGGATATCAAAGGCGCGCAACAATGCCTTGGATTCGGTGATGGTCAGCACCGTCCGGTTTTCGGACAAGACGCTTTCAATAATCAGTTCCGCGCCTTCTCTGTCCGGCTCGCTGTGCTTGGCACGAGGTCCGGCTACCTGCATCAACAACTCCTGGTTCTGGTTGTAGGTCGCGAGATAGGCAAAGGCTTCAACGGAAGATTCCGGGCTGGCGAAATGCGGGATATGATTTTGAGTAAACAGTTTATTGGCATCAGCTACCAGTTTTTCACCCATCCAGCATACCAGCACCGGCTTGGGTTGGCCTTTATGGGCGGTAATGACGGCTTGTGCACAGCCGGTCACATCCGTCATGGCCTGGGGTGTCAGCATAACCAGCACACCATCAACATCGGCGTCTGCCAGGCAGGTGCTGACCGCAGCTTCGTAACGTTCGGGTGAGGCATCACCCAGCACGTCGACCGGGTTTTGATGCGACCAGTGTGCGGGCAGGATTTTGTCGAGGCCTGAAATGCTGTCAGTCGACAGTTCAGCCATTTTGACTCCCAGATCCACCGCCCGATCGGTGGCCATCAC
>CBDUOW010000310.1:0-2635 GCA_965368945.1 uncultured Gammaproteobacteria bacterium | reverse complement strand
GGGGTCCAGGGTTTATTTAAGTAATTCGGGCCGTTTTATACCGCTACGGTTTGCAATGACATAGCTCAGGAACGCCTGATTAAGTTACATTTCGTCACTCCGGCGAAAGCCGGAGTCTAGTTGAATCAATACATTCCTGGATTCCGGCTTTTGCCGGAATGACTTAATCAAAGGCTCCCTTAATAACCCAGGTTTGCTTGATATAAAAGACACCGACATGTCACGGTGGCCGTGTTAAGATCGTTTTTCTCTTAATGCTTTTCTGGAACTGAATCGGCACTTGTTTCCATGACCCCCCGTATTCGCGAAATCCCCTATAACTACACCTCCTTCTCCGATCGCGAGATCATCATTCGTTTTCTGGGCGAAGAGATGTGGGAAGTGCTCAATACCCTGCGGGAGGAACGGGTCACCGGGCGCTCGGCGCGGATGTTGTTCGAGATCCTGGGTGATATGTGGGTGGTGACCCGTAATCCATTTATTCAGGATGATTTACTCAATAACCGCAAACGGCGCGAGGCGCTGATCCAGGCCCTGCAGCATCGCCTGCAGCAGGTGGATGCGCGCGCCAACGGCAACACCCTGGCCCTGCGCCTGAGCGGCCAGACCCGGGTGGCGGTGGATGAATTCGCCGCCTGGTTTCCGCGGCAACTGGAACTGCGGCGCAAGGTGCTGAAGCGCCTGGGACGTATTACCTGCCGCGACAACATTCGCTTTGACGGCCTGAGCCGGGTGTCCCATGTGACCGACGCCTCCGACTGGCGGGTGGAATATCCGCTGGTGGTGGTCAACCCGGACACCGAAGCCGAAGTGCAACAGGTGGTGGCCGCGCTCAACGACATCGGCATCAGCATGATCCCGCGCGGCGGCGGCACCGGCTATACCGGCGGCGCCGTGCCGCTGCGCGCCGACACGGCGGTGATCAATACCGAAAAGCTGGAAACCATCAGTGAGATCGAGCTGCGGGACATGTTCGTCGAGGGTGAGGAAGAAACCCGGCAGGTGCCGGTGATCCGCACCGAGGCCGGGGTGGTCACGCGAAGGGTTGCCGAACGCGCCGAAGCCAATGGCCACGTGTTCGCGGTCGATCCCACTTCCCAGGACGCCTCCTGCATCGGCGGCAACATCGCCATGAACGCCGGCGGCAAGAAAGCCGTGCTGTGGGGCACGACCCTGGACAACCTGTTGTCCTGGCGCATGGTCACGCCGGATGCCACCTGGCTGGAAGTGGAACGCCTCAACCATAACCTCGGCAAGATCCACTTGCAGGATATGGCGGTGTTCCGCCTTCACCGTTATGAAGCCGATGGCACAACCCCACTGGCGGAACCGGAGATATTGCGCATTCCCGGCGCGCAATTGCGCAAGTCGGGGCTGGGCAAGGACGTGACCAACAAGTTTCTCGGTGGCCTGCCCGGCGTACAAAAGGAAGGCTGTGACGGTCTGATCACCTCGGCGGAGTTTGTACTGCACAAGATGCCGGCCTTCACCCGCACCGTGTGCCTGGAGTTTTTCGGCAGTGACCTGACCCGGGCGGTGCCGGCGATTGTGGAAACCAAGCAATACCTGGACGGTTTGAGCGAGGTGAAGCTGGCCGGGATGGAACATCTCGACGAGCGTTATGTGCGCGCGGTGAGTTATACCACCAAGGCGCCGCGGCGCGACCTGCCCAAGATGGTGTTGTTGATCGACATTATCGGTGATGATGAAGACCGGGTGGCCGAGGCCGCCTCCGAGGTGGTGCGCATGGCAGCACTGCGTGAGGCCGAGGGCTTCATTGCGGTGAGCGCGGAGACGCGCAAACGTTTCTGGAGTGACCGCTCACGCACGGCCGCGATTGCCGCCCATACCAATGCCTTCAAGATCAACGAAGACGTGGTGATCCCGCTGGAAGGCCTGGCGGAATACAACGACGGCATCGAGCGCATCAATATTATTCTCTCCACCCGCAACAAGCTGGTGATGATTGGCCGCTTGCTGGAGTACTTCGCCTCGGACATGCCCGAGTTGCGTGCGCTGAAAGCCGGTGAAGCCCCGGCGGCGGAAGAGAGTGAGGAAAGCAAGGCGATCTTCAGCGCCAAGATTGAGACCGCGGTGGACCTGTTGCAACAGGTCAGGCATCGCTGGCAGGGGATCCTGGAAAAGCTGGATGAACTTGCCGTAGAGCATCCCCTGTTATGGCAGGACAAGCTTGAGGCCGCCCCGGCCGAGGACGACAGCTTTTTCCTGCTGCTGCAACGACGGCAATTACGGATTTCCTACCGGCAAAGCATCGAGCAGCCCCTGAAGGAAATTTTCAGCGGCCATGATCTGCAGGCGGTACGGGACAAGCTCGATGCGATTCATGCGGAGCACCGTTCCAGTCGCTTGTTTGTCGCGACCCACATGCATGCCGGTGACGGTAACGTGCATACCAATATCCCGGTCAACTCCAACGACTATGCCATGCTGCATGAAGCCGATCGGGTGGTGGCGCAGGTCATGCAACTGGCGAAGGATCTGGGCGGGGTGATTTCCGGCGAGCACGGTATCGGCATTACCAAGATGCAGTATCTCGACCGGGACATCGCCGAGAGCTTCGCCGAGTACAAGCTCAAGGTGGATCCCGAGCAGCGCTTCAACCCCGGCAAGCTGC
>CBDUOW010000309.1:0-2641 GCA_965368945.1 uncultured Gammaproteobacteria bacterium | reverse complement strand
TCCAGTTAGCGAATAACAAATTAACTCAATTGAAACCGGGCGGCATTATACCCGAAATCCGACCACCATCTGACTAAAGACAAAGGGGACACCCGCGTGTCCCCTTGTTAATGACCGCCCTGAGGAAAAAGGCTATTTCTTTTTCGCGCGACGTTCGGCACGTTTTAAGCGTGATGACAATCGTCTTGCCAGCTCACCAAACAGTTCCGTCTGGGTGGGATGGGGATGAATCGCCTGTCCCACCTGTTCGAGCGTCATGTTGCCACTGACCATCATCACGCCTTCACCAATCAGGGTATCAGCATGATCCGCCAGGAAGTGTACACCGATGACACGATGGGATGCCTTGTCGGCAACGATTTTGATCAATCCCAGGGTCTCACCGGTGATCATTGCCTTGGCATCGACACTCATCGGCACTTTTACTTCCGCCGCATCAATACCTTTTGCCTTCGCCTGTTCCATGGACAGGCCCACAAAGGCGGCTTGCGGACGGGTAAAGATCACACCCGAATCCTTGTCCTGATCGTAAACCATGTCTTCGCCACTGATGGTCATGGCCGCGACCCGGCCCTGCTGGCCAGCCGTGTGCGCCAACATCAAACCGCCGATGACATCACCGACCGCAAAGATATGCGGCACACTGGTTCGGCAACGGGCATCCGCCTTGATGACGCCGTTCTCGATTGCCACACCGGCTTTATCGAGATGCAAGGGTTCAAGATCCGGGCGCTTGCCGGTGGCCATGATCACATAGTCACAACTGAAGCTACGGGCCTTGCCTTCGGCATCCTCAAAGCCCATTTTCATGGCACCCGGCTTACCCTTGATGTCTTTGATCTTCGCCGCAGTCTCAATCGTCAGGCGTGGATCATCATTCAGAATAGCTGTCAGCTGCTTCGCCACTTCCGGTTCCACTTCGGCCAGGATACGATCCTGCCCTTCAAACAATTGCACCTTGGTACCGAAGTCCTGGAAAATTTGCGCCATCTCCACCCCGATGGCACCACCACCGATAACGCCAAGGCGCTTGGGAATCTCCTGCAGGCCCCAGACCGTGTCGGAAGTCAAAACACCGCCAGCCTCTACACCCTCAGCGGCACCCGGAATCGGTGGCACAAACGGTGGAGCACCGGTGGCGATCACCGCCACACCAAAGCTGATGTTCTGACCTTTCTTACCGTCACCGGGTTCGGCGCGGGTATGAGGATCTTTCTGGTTACCACCTGTATCGACAAACACGGTATGGTCATCTACAAAATGGGCGAAACCCTGAATCACGTCGATCTTCACACCCTTGTCGGTATTCAGTGCCATCTTGCCCCGTTCTTCCAGAACGGTACGGCGATGTTTCTCCAGTTTGTTCCAGTCCAGCTCGGGCTTGGTGGTGCCCTTGATACCCATGAGACCGTCGTGGGCCCGATCCCGCATACGATCGGCAGCAGCACGCCACGCCTTGGATGGGATACAGCCGCGCCACAGGCATTCACCCCCCGGGAAGGGGGCATCATTGATCATGGCGACCTTGAAGCCGTGTTCTTTCAGATCGCGGGCGCAATCCTCACCACCGGGACCGCCACCGATCACGACCACGTCGTAATCAAAATCGCCCTTGGGCATTTCAAAATCAAACCTGGCCACCTTCGGCGCTGCCGCAATCGTCGGAGCGGAGGCAACTGCCGCGGCGGAAGCGTCCAGCCATGTCGGGCTTTCCACCAACTCCTTGAAGGTATTGAGGAACTTGGCCGCATCGGCACCATTAACAATGCGATGATCCGCGGTCACGGTCACGGGCATCCCCTGTGGTCCAAGGGTTGAGATGGCAAAAATTGCCGAAGTACCCGGTGAAGGGATCGCGTCAAAATGACTGACCCCCATCATGCCCATGTTGGATATGGTAAAAGTCGGGTTGGAGTATTCTTCCGGCTTGAGCCGCCGGGCACGGGCACGATCCACCAGGTCTTTCCAGCCAGCGGACAAGTCGCTGAGGTCACGATTGGCAGCATCACGCAACACAGGCACCACCAGTCCCATACCTTCGGTTTCCACCGCCAGCCCGATATCAATCTGCTCCCGTTCGACAATGCGACTTTCATGCTGGTACACCGCGTTGATAACCGGGTGTTTCTCAATCGCCATGGCAGCGGCCTTGGCCAGAGTCACCGTCAGGGAGAAGCCTTTTGCTTTGGACGCCGTCTTTAAGGCACTGGGGTCAAGATTAATGGTGACGCGGAACAGCGGCATGGAGAGGGAATACTCCATGTTGTGCGCGACCGCTTTTTCCATCGCCGTCATCGGACGACCTGCACCCGCTACCTGGTATATACGTTTGGTAGAGGTTTTCTGAACCTCACTGTTCAACACGTCAGCCGCAACGACGAGCCCGTCCTGACCGGTGCCGGTAATACTGTTCAGATCGATGCCGTGGGCACCCGCCAGTTGGCGAGCATACGGCGTGGCCTTGCCACTGCGTGGCCGGGGTGCAGGCGTGGCGCCCGGCGGCATGGCGGGAATACGAGTCTTGGGCTTGGCCTTGCCATGGGGTTCGGATTTGATTGGCTGACTTGCCGCCGTCACAGGGGCCGTCGTGCGGGCCGCCTTTTTTGTATCCATGACGCTATCGGCCTCTGCCACCAGATAG
>CBDUOW010000308.1:0-2642 GCA_965368945.1 uncultured Gammaproteobacteria bacterium | reverse complement strand
AACCAGTTGGCGGCCTGCGCAGAGCTGGCGATTGCGCCCAACATGGCTGCACTGGCAGCGGCCAGCGCGACTTGCTTGAACTTTGTTTTCATTACGTTGTACTCCCCTTAATTATTTATTTTTTTATTCTCAGTATCACGGCTTGATAAGCTGATAGCCTTGTTTGTTCAAATCCATGATGCGAACTACCCCGGCGGAGACTCTGACGGCATTTTTGTTCAAGGCCGGTTCTTCACCGAGAATTTTGCTCATCCCGAGCACGGTGTTATTGCAGGCGGAAAAACGAACACCATTGTCGACCAGGCTTTGAATACGGCCGGCATTGACATTCTCTGCAAACAACAGGCGCAGGCCGGGACCAAAGGCCACGATTTCGATATCAACCTGGTCCGGGCCGTAATGCTTGATCAGGTTGTTGGCCACATTCAGCGCCAGGGTCTGCTTAAAGGGATCGTTATCACTGATTTGTAAAACCACTTTTGTTTCAGCAAAGCTTTTCTCAGCAGCTGATGCTTGCAGGCTATAAACACACAGGCCCAATGCAAGTAACACCGCCACTAATCGGTGTACGATTGGTTTCATGACTTCCTCCACGACTAATTAATCAAGAGATGGTGTTGACGGTTATAGTTATTGCTATGACAAATGGACTATGTCGCAGCGTGATTAGCATGAGTCAACAATTCAAACTAACCTTACTTTAACTGTGACGTCCGGTTTTTGTAATTTATTCCATTAGTCCATAAGACCTTGAAACAAATACTTCATAGTCAGTTTCATATATTATTATTCTCTTATCTGTTGGCGTTCCGTTTTTCGTTTTGCAATGTTTTTCCTTTCTTTTTGCAACCCTGGATGGAATATTTTGTAAACTCACACCGTCATCTATATAGTGGGCGACAGTCTTTTTAAGTTGCGAGAAAGTTATGAGTGTTCTTTCCCTGCTTTGTAAACAGCCAAGTTTCAAACAACAACTGGAAACCTTCCGACCACGTCTGTATCGCATTGCCTATTCATGGAGCCATAATCCGGATCTGGCCGATGACCTGGTACAGGAAACCATGGTCAAGGCCTTAAGAAAATCCGAACAGGTTCGAAACCGCGAAGCAATAGATGGTTGGCTGTTTGGAATCCTGACCAACTGCTGGCGGGATTATTTCCGCAGGCGCAAGGAACTGGAAAATATTGATAATGTGATCCTGGTGGAGGAAACCACCCCCGTGCATCATATGGAACAACAGAACATTGTGGACAAGGTTCGCGCGGCCATTGCTACCCTGCCTGCGGGCCAGTGCCAGGTGCTGACCCTGGTTGATCTGGAAGAGATGAGTTATGCCGAAGTTGCCAACGTACTCGATGTGCCTATCGGCACGGTAATGAGTCGGCTTTGCCGGGCACGCAGAACCCTCTCGGGCAAGTTACTGGAATTCCAGCCTGAAGCCCGGCAAACGGCTTCGCACTTAAGGAGCGTAAAATGAAGGATTCGTTTTCAGATGAATATCTGAATGCCTACCTGGATGATGAACTGGACACCGATGAACGGGCCCAATTGCTGGAAGTACTGCGGCAGGATCATGAACTGTCAGCCCGGGTATGCAAGCTGCAAAAGGTAAAAGAAATGGTGCAGCTGGCATATCACAATTTCGACGCGGAACAAACCAAGCAACAACCCCATACTCACACACCTGTCTGGCCGGCGCTGGCTGCTTCATTCCTGTTGGCCATTGGCTTACTGACCGGCTGGTTTGCCAACAACCAGTTTGAGCAACAACCGCGCCTGCTTGACCTGGCCAAGGCAGCACAAACCCATAACACCAGGGCAGCCGGGCAGGAAGAATGGCGACTGGTGCTGCATGTGGATTCTTCTGATCCGGCACGCTTCAATGTGATGCTGGACGAAACCGAGCAGCTATTGAAAGCCTCGGCGCAACAGCAGCAGAAAGTCCGGATTGAAATCCTCACCAATGGCGGGGGCTTGATGCTGGTGGAAGAAAGCGATGCGCCTTATACCCGGCGCCTTCAATCACTGGCGAAGCAATATGACAACCTGGGCCTGATCGCCTGTCAGCGGGCCCTCGACAGCCTGAAAAAAGATAAAGGTATTGAGCTGGATCTGTTACCGGAAGCCAGCGTAGTGGAGTCCGCCATGAACCAGGTGATCAAGCGCCAGCAGGAAGGCTGGGCCTACATTCGCATTTAAATAACTGTTCCTGAATGGTATCCAGCAAAACTATCTCAGCCATACTTTCGTCATGCCGGGCTTGACCCGGCATCCAGTATTTACAGGGTTTCTGGATTCCCGCATTTCGGCCACTCGGTAATTGCTCCCTGCATTACTCTACCTCCTCCTTCCCTGGAGTCGTGTTCCCGACGTGGCTCTCGGCTCGGGCTCCTGCTTCGCTCTACCTCACACGTCCATGTGTTCGTACCTGCCCACATCTGACCTCCAGGGATGGAGGAAATGCAATAGGATTGTAGGAACAATCATTGCCCTGTGGGTCGCGCGGGAATGACGAGTAAGAAGAATTGGATGGTCATGATTCAGGAATAGTTATTTAGTCAACGTAAGATGGTAAATCGCGATCGTGGGGATTACTCCAACTCTTTGGCAGACCTTCACCTGACGGAAAGATCAGGGTTGC
>CBDUOW010000307.1:0-2678 GCA_965368945.1 uncultured Gammaproteobacteria bacterium | reverse complement strand
GAGATTGATGTCGATGGTTCTACCCCCTTGCTCTGGGTGTTGCGCGAACACCTCGATCTGACCGGGACCAAATACAGTTGCGGTATCGGCACCTGCGGTGCCTGCACCGTCCATCTCGATGGGGAAGCGGTGCGCTCCTGCATTGTGCCGGTATCCTCGCTGGACAGTTCCAGGGAAATCGTCACTATCGAGGGGCTTTCCACGGATAACAATCACCCCTTGCAACAGGCCTGGAAGGAACTGGATGTACCACAATGTGGTTACTGTCAGCCCGGCATGATCATGGCCGCGGCAGTGTTGCTGAATAAAAATCCCAAGCCGACAGACGAGGACATTGATAGCAATATCACCAATATCTGCCGTTGCGGGACCTTCAACCGGGTACGGCGGGGCATTCATCTCGCGGCTCAGAAAAATAAAACTTCCAACAAACGCGGGGGGGCATGATGAAAAAGGATATTTTTGATGTCTCGCGTCGGGAGTTCCTGATCAGCGGCAGCAAGGCCGTGGGTCTCGGAGCCGGATTTTCACTGGGGTTGTACTTGCCGCTGACCAGTCAAGGCGCGCTCGCTTCCGAATGGGATGAACTGCCCTCGGCGGGTGATCCGGAAGTCAATGCCTGGGTAGTGATTGAACCGGATGATACCGTGATTATTCGTATTGCCCGTTCCGAAATGGGCCAGGGTACGCTCACCGGCCTGGCGCAAATGGTCGCCGAAGAGCTTGAGTGTGACTGGTCAAAGGTGATTACCGAATATCCCACCCCCGGCCAGAATCTGGCACGGGATAAGGTCTGGGGCAGTTTTTCCACCGGCGGCAGTCAAGGGATCCGTGGCAGTCACCTGTACGTACGCAAGGGTGGCGCCGTTGCGCGGCACATGCTGATCCAGGCGGCGGCCGAGCAGTGGGATGTGCCGGAATCAGAATGCCGGGCCGCCAGGAGTGTGATTACGCATAAGCCAAGTGGCCGCTCGACCACTTACGGCAAGGTCGCGGCCGCTGCGGCCGAGCTGTTTCCTCCCGAACAAATCGAACTCAAGGATCCGAAAGACTGGCAGCTCATTGGCAAGCCCGTCAAACGCCTGGACACGGAAGACAAACTCAACGGCAAGCAGGTGTTTGGTGCCGATCTGAAACTCCCGGGCATGCTGAATGCGGCGATCAAGGCGTGCCCGGTTTTTGGCGGCAAGCTGGCATCGTTTGATGATGCCAGGGCGGGCAAAATGCCAGGCGTACACAAGGTTGTGCGCGTGGGTGAAGATGCCGTCGCGGTGGTGGCGGATACCTGGTGGCAGGCCAAAACGGCGCTGGATGCCTTGCCGATCGAGTGGGACAAGGGAGCCAATGCCACTGTCAGCAATGCCAGCATCGACAAGCTATTGAATGAAGGGCTGACTTCCTCTGACAAGGTATATGTCGGTAACAAGCAGGGAGACGCCAACAAGGCCATGGCGGGGGCCGTGAAAACGGTCGAGGCGATATATGATTATCCCTATCAGAACCATGCCACCATGGAACCGATGAATGCCACGGCACGCTGGACCCGTGAAAAATGTGAAGTCTGGTGTCCCACCCAGAACGGCGAAGCCGCGCTTGAGGCCGCGGCGGAAGCTTCCGGTCTGCCCATCAGCCAGTGTGATGTTTACAAAATTCATCTCGGTGGCGGTTTCGGCCGGCGCGGTGCTTTTCATGATTTCGTCAAGCAGGCCGTGCTTATCGCCAAGCAGTTCCCCGGCAAACCGATCAAACTGCTCTGGAGCCGGGAAGAGGATATGACCCACGGCCACTATCATCCGATCACCAAATGTAAATTAACCGGCGGGCTGGATAAGAAAGGCAATCTGACTGCGTTGCATGTGCGGATTTCCGGACAATCTATTCTGGCCTCGGTCAGACCGAACTGGTTGGCCGAAAATGGCGCGGACATGATTACCTTTCAGGGTTTTCACCCGGACGGCGATCATGCCATCAGCTATAGCGTGCCCAACCTGCTGGTCGAGCATGCCATGCGCAACCCGCCTATACCGCCGGGTTTCTGGCGCGGGGTCAATATCAACCAGAATGCCATCTATATGGAATGTTTCCTGGATGAACTGGCGCATGCCGCCGGCAAGGATCCCCTTGAGTTTCGGCGTAAGTTGATGGCCGATCATCCCAAGAGTCTGGCGGTGCTGAATGCCGTGGCGGATAAAGCCGGGTGGGGTAAACCGGCCGGCAAGGGAATTCATCGGGGTCTGGCCGTGGTGAAGACATTCGGCAGTCATGTAGCGGCATGTGCGGAAGTGTCGGTGGACAAAAAAGGCAAACTCAAAATCCATCGGATTGTGGCGGCAACGGACCCCGGCTATGCCGTCAATCCGCAACAGATCGAGGCGCAGGTGGAAGGTTCATTTGTCTATGGGTTATCGGCCCTGCTGTACGGGGAATGCACCATTAAAGACGGCGCCGTCGAGCAAACCAACTTCCATAATTATCCCTCCATGCTGATCGATGAGATGCCCGAGGTAGAGACGATCGTCATGCCCTCAGGCGGGTTCTGGGGCGGGATTGGCGAGCCCACCATTGCGGTCGCGGCACCGGCAGTGCTGAATGCCATTTATGCGGCAACCGGCAAACGTATCCGGCAGTTTCCACTCAAGAATGTTGATCTGCGAGCAGCGGGTTAGTCTTGCTGTTGA
>CBDUOW010000306.1:0-2680 GCA_965368945.1 uncultured Gammaproteobacteria bacterium | reverse complement strand
CGCCACTGGTGGATGTATTGTGTTCGGACGTTAAAAGTCTGGAAGACAAGTTTTATCACGACATTTGTCCAACCTCGAGTGTCGAACAGGTACTGGGTTCGATTGAGAAGGCGCATCAACTGGGTATTCATGTTGAAACCCGCACCAATATTATTCCGGGGCGTAATGACGATCCTGCCATGTTGAAGGAGATAGCTTGCTGGATCCGGGATCATCTGGGAGCGGATAGTCCCTGGCATATTACGCGTTTCTTCCCTGCCTATAAGTTATCCCATGTACCCGAAACACCCGCGGAAATTATGTGGCAGACACATGATGTCGCCAGGGCAGCGGGACTGCAGAATGTTTATGTGTATGACGATAAGGGCTGTGATTGCGCCGAATCCAATACGCCTGTTAGCGTTTACCTGAATGGCGATCCGGATAGTGTTCACACGGTGAAGAAATGCGCCGCCTCCTGTTGTGGCGAAGAAGGTATTGTGTTGAAGAAATACGAAGAATCATCTGATAGCGTATAGCTGAGGTTGAGATAGTACCGGTTCATCTATACGATTTCTGATGCCCCGAACCAGAACAATCTAGAATGTCTTTTGCTTTATCTGTATGACAAGCAAAGTCTGGAATAGCATTTGCCATTCTAGTCTTTGCATGTGGGATTCATTGTCGTGACGGTGAACCTTGTACCCGGATTAATATAGTACCGTTGCAATACGACCAAGGGTATATTCGCTCGATGATGGAACAAAAAAGCCAGGAATTGCGTGAGGTCAAGAAGCTCCCTGTCATTACTCACTATCATATACAATGCAATAAAAAAGTTTACGGAGATCCTCGTTGAGCAACACGATCAACCCTACGGCAATTGTTTCGGAACAGGCCCTGCTGGGAGAGAACAACATTATCGGTCCCCATGTGGTTATTGAAGCCAATGTAAAAATGGGAAATGGTAATACCTTGATGACAGGGGCAATGCTGAAAAACGGGGTGAAAATCGGGGATGACAACACCATACATGAATATGCCGTCATTGGCGGCTTGCCCCAGGATCTGGGTTTTGACCCCTCCACGGCCAGTTATGTAACCATCGGCAATGGCAATACCTTGCGTGAGTATGTGACCGTTCATCGCGCGAGTCTGCAAGATGCAGTGACCCGCTTGGGCGATGAGAATTATCTCATGACCCATGTGCACCTTGGGCATGACTGTCAACTGGCTAATCGTATCATTATCGCCCCTGGCACGGGTCTGGGTGGGCATGTTCATGTGGCGGATCGGGCATTTATTTCCGGTGGGGTAATGGTGCACCAGTTTGTGCAGATTGGGACACTCGCCATGATAGGCGGCAATGCTAAAATTACCCAGGATGTCCTGCCCTACATGATTACCGACGGCGTACCGGCCACTGTGCGAGGTCTTAATCTGGTGGGATTGCGCCGTGCCGGCTGTAGCCGCTCTGACATTCAGGTACTCAAGCAGGCTTACCAGATAATTCATCGATCGGTGCAACCTCAGCAGGTCATTCTGGAAGAACTCAGGCAGATAGATAGCCCCTATGCATCGCAGCTGGCGGAGTTTATTTCAGGTTCCAGGCGAAGTTTTCACCGTGAGAAATAGGTATTGAGACCTGTATGGCTTTATTTTCGGGTGCCGGCAAAGGTAAAATGCACTCCTTCTTGAGGTGTGGATCTGTGCACATTCTGTTGAATGTGGGTATTAATGCCATATTTACCCCTCAAGCCCTGGGTGAGATTCACCTGAAAGCCCGTTAAAATTTGGAATACATAATTATGGAATCAGCCAAGATAATGCCTACTGAAAAGAAAGCCAGTTACAGTTACGAAGACCTACTGAAATGTGGGCATGGCGAATTGTTCGGTCCCGGCAATGCCCAGTTGCCCTTACCACCGATGTTGATGTTCAACCGCATTACCCGGATTAGTGAAGAGGGTGGTGCTCATGGCAAGGGTCAAATTGTTGCAGAACTGGATATTAAACCGGATCTCTGGTTTTTTGACTGTCACTTTGAGGGGGATCCTGTGATGCCAGGTTGCCTGGGACTGGATGCCATGTGGCAGTTGGTTGGGTTTTATCTGGGTTGGCTTGGAGGACCGGGTCATGGACGGGCTCTGGGCTCTGGAGAAGTTAAGTTTACCGGCCAGGTCACCCCGGCTAATAGAACGGTTACCTACTATATTGACCTCAAGCGGGTCATCATGCGTAAACTATTTATGGGGATCGCCGATGCGAGAATGGAAGTGGATGGGCGTGAAATTTACACGGCAAAGGATCTGCGGGTCGGTTTGTTTACTTCAACAGAAGGTTTTTGATTAATCATGTCTCAACGCCGCGTAGTTGTAACTGGACTAGGTATTGTCTCCAGTATTGGTAATAACAAATCTGAAGTGACGGAAGCTTTGCGTGCCGGCCAGTCCGGTATCGAATTCTGCCAGGAATACGCTGATCTCGGATTCCGTTCCCATATCCATGGTCCGATGCGCATCGACCTTGCTGAAGGTATCGATCGTAAGCTGAAACGCTTTATGGGCGATGGCGCGGCCTTTAATTATCTGGCCATGGCCGAAGCAATTGCTGACTCCGGCCTGGAAGACAGTGATGTGTCCAATTTCCGCACTGGACTGGTGATGGGCTCTGGTGGTCCTTCGACTTCCAATATTGTGCA
>CBDUOW010000305.1:0-2687 GCA_965368945.1 uncultured Gammaproteobacteria bacterium | reverse complement strand
ATGCTGAACTGTCCGGTTTTGGCATGAGTGGTGATGCCTACCACATGACGGCACCCTCGAAAGGTGGGGAAGGGGCCAGTCGTTGCATGAACGCGGCCATGCGCAATGCAAAAGTGAATCCTGACGAGGTGAATTATATCAATGCGCACGGTACCTCGACACCTGCCGGTGATGTGGCTGAAGTGATGGCGGCGAAAGGCAGCTTTGGTGATCATGCCTATAAACTGGCCATGAGTTCCACCAAGTCCATGACCGGCCATGCCCTGGGTGCGGCGGGTGGACTTGAAGCGGTGTTTACCGTCAAGGCCATTGATGATCAGGTGGCGCCGCCAACCATCAATATTTTCAACCAGGATCCGGCCTGTGATCTGGATTTCGTGCCCGGTACGGCGCGTGAAATGAACATCGATGTTGCCTTGTCCAATTCGTTTGGCTTTGGCGGCACCAACGGCACACTGATTTTCCGCAAACCGGACTGAGGTTTCAGTCCGGGAGCCTGTGAATACCCATCTCCATCGACAAAAGGGCCTGACGGATCTCCTTGCGCTGCATCGCGCGCAGCCGGACGACTTTCCCTTTCTGTTACAAAGCGCGGTGAGTGATGCAGGCCAGCATCCCAATTCACGTTACGACATTCTGTTTGCCTATCCGAGTGATTCACTGCAACTGACCCGCGATGGTCGTGTGTTACTGGACGGCATCGAAACCGAATCAAGTGACTTTCTCAGGCAACTGGATCGCGTCTGGCATCAGGCTGCCACCCATCACACCAGTATCCCGCTTGATGCCCCCTTTAGCGGCGGCTGGTTTCTGTATCTGGGTTATGAACTAGCCGGTCAAATCGAACCCCGGTTGCAACTCCCGATGTCCGGCTCGCCACTACCGGTGGCCGTAGCGACCCGAATTCCCGCTGCCATCATTAACGACCATCAGGAGCAACAGACCCTGTTCATTGCGGAAACCGCGGAGTTACTCGCGGAGTTGCAACAAAGTCTGGAAGCATCGTCACCAGGTGCCACATCCACCACCGGCCACATCAACATGCAGGCGGATCCGCCTGAAGCCTATCTGTCGCAGGTGGCAAAGGTGAAAGATTACATTGTGGAAGGGGATGTCTTTCAGGTGAACCTGTCGCGCGGTTGGCGCGGGCCGCGACCTGAGGGCATGCGTGCGGCTGATCTGTATGCACAACTCTGTCAGACCAATCCGGCGCCGTTTGCCGGCTTGGCAAACTATCCGCAAGGTTCGATTGTCAGTTCCTCGCCGGAACGCCTGATAAAACTACGGGATGGTGTGGCGGAAACCCGCCCGATAGCGGGAACCCGTCCGCGCAGTACTTCCGCCCAGGATGATGCGGCCTATAAAGAGGAATTGATTGACCATCCCAAGGAACGGGCTGAGCATATTATGTTGATCGATCTGGAACGCAATGACCTGGGACGGGTATGTATCCCCGGTACCGTCAAGGTGAATGAGATGATGGTGTTGGAGAGCTATGCGCATGTACACCATATTGTGTCCAATGTGCGGGGTGAGCTGCGCAGTGATGTTACCCCCGGTGAGGCAATTCGTGCCGTTTTCCCTGGCGGCACCATTACCGGGTGTCCCAAGGAGCGTTGCATGGCCATTATTGCCGAACTGGAACGAACGCCGCGTGGGGCCTACACCGGATCGATGGGCTATCTGAATCATAACGGTAATATGGATCTGAACATCCTGATTCGTACCATTAGCATGAACAACGAATCCATCAGTTTACGGGCTGGCGCCGGGCTGGTGGCCGACTCGATTGCCGAGATGGAACTGGAAGAGACGCAACATAAAGCCAGGGGTATGTTATTGGCGTTAGGGGCAACGGAATGAGCCAGCGTTGCTGGATCAATGGGGTTGAACAACTGGACATCACGGTAGCCGACCGGGGCCTGCAATATGGTGATGGCCTGTTTGAAACCCTGGCTGTGTTTGATGGCCAGTGTCCCCGTTTCCAGGACCATTACCAACGCTTGCGCGCAGGTTGTGATCGACTTGGGATTCCGCTGCCTGATGAAACGTTATTGTTGCAAGAAGTCGCGCAGGCGGCAAAGGGGCAGGACAAGGCGGTCATCAAGCTGATCCTCACCAGTGGTGTCGGCGGGCGCGGTTACACCAGACCCGTTAATCCGCAAGTGACGCGCATTGTGATGTTGCATGCCTGGCCTGACTATCCGCAGGCGTACTGGCAGAACGGTATAGCCATGATGTTGTGTCAGACCCGGCTTGGTTGTAATCCCGCCCTGGCGGGGATTAAACACCTTAATCGGCTTGAGCAAGTCCTGGCGCGCAATGAATGGCAAGGCAATGACTACGCCGAAGGCTTAATGTGTGATACGGACGGAAATGTGATTGAAGGCACCATGAGTAACGTTTACCTGGTGCGGGATAATACACTGTACACACCGACCACAGACCATAGCGGCGTCGCGGGCGTAATGCGGCACTGGATATTGGATAACGCGCCCAAATTAAATATTGATGTCGTCGAAACAGCGATATCCGTCGAGGATATCAAACAGGCCGATGAAGTAATATTGAGCAACAGCCTGATCGGCCTTTGGCCGGTTAAGTCATTTGAGACCTGTGAATTTCAACCCGGCCCGGTATATTGGGCCTTGTTAAAGCTTTTATTAAAGGATTATCCCGTTGTTGAC
>CBDUOW010000304.1:0-2701 GCA_965368945.1 uncultured Gammaproteobacteria bacterium | reverse complement strand
CTCTAGACCGAAAGACAGGTCATATCGTGGCCTGTGAGCCTATGATTATGCCTATCAATAAGCCGATCGCGACGGCGGTAAGGACTTCCTTCATATAGCACCTCCATATTAAATCCTTGGACAGGTGCAATTGGTAAAAATTCCAGAGGGAGGCCTATCAGGCAAGCGGTGACTGGCGGATAATGTTAATCAAGCTTCGCTCTGCTGTTTGAAATCGCAGTAAGGGACCTCGGGTAAATCAAAAAAGAAAGTAGTGCCGACATTCTCTTCCGTATGGAAATCAATATGACCATCGTGGTGGTCTATAACCGCTTTGGCAATATTGAGGCCCAGGCCGGCACCACTTGTACCGCGTGTATTAGAGAAGTCTGCCTGAGTAAATTTATCGAATAATTTATCCTGAAAATCTACTGGAATGCCGGGGCCATGATCGCTTACGGCAATGCGAACGTTTTCCCCGTGCCGAGTGACATTAAGCTCAACCGATTCACCTTTGGGTGAGAACTTGATAGCATTTGAGACCAGGTTATCCAGTACTTGCATGAGACGATTGCTGTCTGCATTGATGCAGGCATCATCAATACGTTCAGTTACCTTTAATGTCACATCGTATTGCTGCGCATACCCGCTGTTACTGGTAACGGCTTTATCAACAAGCTCCATAACCGGAATGTTATCGAAAACGTATTCAATTATACCCGATTCAATCTTGTCGATATCAAGAATGTCATTAATGATACGTAACAACCGTTGAGTATTGTCATCGGCTATTCGTATCAATTCATTCATCTTTTTGGGTGCCTTACCGGTAGCACCACCCAGGATCAAACCAAGTGCACCGCGAATGGCAGTTAATGGGGTACGCAACTCATGGCTTACAACGGAGACAAAGTCCCGTTTCATTTGGTCAATGCGAATGCGTTCTGTTACGTCGAGTGCCAGCGATGCAATGCCAATGACTTCACCATTTTCATCGACAAGCGGGGTATTAAACCATTCACATAAAATGATATGCCCGTCTTTGGTAACATTCTCATTAATGCTATATAGACCGCCTTCGTTTCTAATTAGTTGCTCGCGTATTTTTTTTGTTCTATCGGTCATGTGCTCTGGCACAAGTAGATCAATACCATTACTGCCTAATGCCTCTTCTCGACTATAGCCAAATATTTTATGTGCCGCCTCATTCCACTCCGTAACTTCAAAGTTGGTGTTCCACTCTATTACTGCCAGCGGGGTACGTTGCAGGTGCATAGTGAGCCGTTGTTGTGAATTTCGCAGTTTCTTTTCCTGGGCCATGGCGTCAATACGAAGTGAAATATTCGACACCGTGACACGATTCATACGCAGGGCATTAACGATTAGCAATGGAATCGTGACAGCGACACTAATTCCCATCAAGGTCGTGGTGTATGTTTCACTAACCACAATCAGCCGGGTCGCCATGGGTGCGAGAACGAGAGAAATAAACGTGACGATAATGTATCGAATCGGTGAAAGCGTAGATACTGCAACTGAGCAAGCAACAAGCAGAACAAAGGCCATCATCGCCTGGCGGATGGGGTCAGTTTCAGGAAAGAGAAAAATAGCCGTACTGCCCCAGATGGTGGCAGCAATAAAGGCCAGGCCTGCAAACTGGTAACTCCATCGTCTGATCCTTGGCAAGGTAGGGGCTATCTTATGATACCAGCGTGCGTGGACATCCCGAATAAGAGAGACAATGCCCAGAGCTATTGACCAGCTTACCAGCGCGGTAGTATCGATTACCGACCACGTAATCAGCAACATGAAAAGGATGCCCAGGAATGTTCCCAACACGGAAGAGTGGATGGAATTGGCAATCAGGGTTGCCTGCTCTACAAAGATGGCTTCCTGTCTTGCCGAATCGGCGTGTTTCTTGGTGGCGCGGTTGAGCAAATTAATCATTAATAATCAATCCTTTTGAGTCTGCGCTCAATTATTAAGATAATAGCGGATTCTCCATGAAAAAGAACAAAAAAAGAGGGCCTGAAGCCGGCAAATTGGCTTCTCCTGATGAGCTGAGTTCGGGTTATTTGGCTGGAAACCTTATTTGGCTGGGTGTGTCTCACACTTACATATCCTGTGAGGCTTTATGCGACATCTTATTCATAAGCATCTTTTAATAAGCTTAATTCTGGTGAGTACACATGTCCAGGCGCAGGAGTGGCATTTCACCAGCGGCCAACAACAAACTGTGCTGATTGAACTGTATACCTCTGAAGGGTGTAATAGTTGTCCGCCGGCAGAGGAATATTTGAATGGCTTGAGTCAGCATTCGGAACTATGGCGTCGTTATATCCCCATCGCCTTTCACGTGGACTACTGGGACTACATAGGCTGGCGGGATCCCTATGCCCAGCCGGCACATGGTAGTCGCCAGTCCTGGTATGCCAGGCAGCGCAATTTGCGCACCGTATATACGCCGGCTTTTGTGGTAAACGGTCAGGCGTGGCGCCGCGGCTGGTTTGGGAGCGAGCCGCCAGGCAGCCATAACATGCCTGGGGACTTGAAAGTTACAGTAACCGGTGAGCAGCTTAAGGCAGAGTTTGTTTCTACCACGCCTGTGTCTGGGGCATTGACGCTGAATATTGCTGTGCTTGGGATGGATTTAGTGAGCAAGATTAAAGCAGGTGAAAATCAAGGTCGTACTGCCAGGCATGATTTTGTCGTGGTAGGGTAT
>CBDUOW010000303.1:0-2701 GCA_965368945.1 uncultured Gammaproteobacteria bacterium | reverse complement strand
CGGCTGACAAGCAACGGCTGCAAGCCAAAGGCCTGAAGATGCCATGCCACATTAAAAGGGGCGCCGCCAAGCACTGAGCTACCATCCTCGAACTGATCAAACAGCACTTCACCAAAGATGAGCGGACATGCTTGATTATCAGGCGTCATGCTGTGACTCTTCATCTATCCAGGCGAGTATCTCAGGCATATAGTGAACACAGCCTTCGAGAATGCCGGCGCTGTAATTACCATTCATGCCTAATAGATTACCATGTGCCAGATATAATGCATCCTGTGTTCTCTGCGTGGTTGCCATTTGCAGCGCTTGCTGGCGGACTTCATTTGTGGCATTGGCGACGAGTACTGAATGGATGGGGCTGGTGAGAACCGGCAGGTCGTTGCCGCTATCACCGGCATACAGGGTGTTGACCAGGGTATAGCCTTGTTTGGACATTAAAAATTCTACTGCATGGCGTTTGGTTGCAGCGGCTGGCAGGATGTCCAGTAGCCCTGTCTGCGTTGTCTCATCGATACTCCAGATTAAACTGGCCGCAATCTGTTTTTGATCCAGCCGCTGCTGCACTTCATTCAGGAGTGCCTGTGCATCGGCGGTCGAAACAACGTAATAACTCAACTTGAAGGTGTTCTGTTTTTCCGGTTCCTGTAATCGGAGCAACGCAATATCCGCGAACAAGGCTGTGAGCGATTCATGTGTCAACCCGTGCCAACTAATGCCGATTTCCTGATGCCAACTATCCCAAAGCCGCCATTGATCGTTTTCAATACTGTAGATGCTGGTACCGACATCGCCAATCACATAATCGGGAAGGGGTAGCTGGTACTCTTCGATAGCATCGAGAATCAATTGGTGATGGCGGCCGGTGACATAGGCGATCGAAATTTCAGGGTGTGCGGCAAGATGGCAAAAACGTTCCCGGGCACGGGGTGATTCCGGTTGCATGCCATTGGGCAGCAAGGTGCGGTCAAGATCGGTGCAAATCAGGATGCGCTTATTTGCCTGGGTTTGGTTGGGTCTCTTGCGGGACCCTGCAGCTTGCAAAGAAATCATAATGTTCAATTGCCTCAAGAATGCCGCGAGAATAGCCCTGCTTACTAAAAAAAATACGTTCTACGTCGGTGAGATGGGAAAGCTCTTCCTCATGGCGGTTGGCGACCACCACGGCCAGAGTATTGCCCCGCATCATATCTTCATCGGTGCCCGAGCCCCCGGCCGCAAGAATATGCTCAAGCGGAATATCCCATTTATCAGCAAAGTAGCGTAAGGCAAAACCCTTCGATGCGCGGACCGGGACGATATCAAGGTATTGACCAAAAGAAAGAAACGTATTTACTGAAAGATCCGCCTGGTGCAGCAGGCTGTTAATCTCATCTATCGAGGGTGCTGCTTCGGGATCCATGTAATAACTGATCTTGAAACGACTGCGTTCTGCTTTGGGTTGCAGTTTCAAGCCCGGCAAATCAGCCAACACCGCGCGTACTCGATCGGGGTTCCACATATAGTTGATGTGTAGCGCCCAGGCGAGATCAGCCGTAAGCTGCGGAGCATAGTAAATCTCGGTGCCAACACTGGTGATTAAGATATCCGGCGGGGGAATCTGGTAGCGCTTCATAATACGAAGCGCGGATTCCAGACTGCGGCCGGTGGCTATACCAAAGGTGGCGCATTTGCGATTGTCCCGTATGACTTTAACAAATTCAGCCAGTGATCCCGGATCACCCAGCAGGTTCTGATCCAGATCACTGAATATAGCCCGGTCATGGTAAAGCATCGGACGGCGTTGCAAGGGAGCACGTTTCGGTGGTTCTGTTCGCTCCAGTAACGGGCGAAGCTCATCAAGATAGGTATTGGCATGGGCCTGCCACGAATAATATTGATGCGCACCTTTGAGCCCGTTTGCGGATAGCTTATTCCAGTTTTTCCGATTCTTGAGTACTTTGAGCAAAGCCAGGCTCATGGCCTCGCTGTCGAGGGGATCGATCAATAAACCATTGTGACAGTGGCCGATAATGTCCTGGGGTCCACCATCCTCCGTTGCCACGAGGGGTAAGCCACTGGCTGCCGCCTCAATCAAAGTCAGCCCGAACGGTTCGGTGAGGGCGGGATTGATAAACACGCCGTACGAAGCGGTGGCCAGGCGGTATAAAAGGGGGACGTCGTCAGAAGAGTGATTTTTTGGATATGCCACCTTGCCATAAAGATTATATTGATCAATCAACAACAGGATGTCTGATAAGACATTACGCGCACCACTCTCCATTTCTCGAATGTCATAGCGATTTCCGGCGACAATGATCAGGTTCGCCATTTTCTGGAGCTCTGCTGACTCACCATAGGCTTCAATCAGGGTAGCAATATTTTTACGCTCATCAGGACGTGAGAGTGCCAGGACCATGGGTTTGTCGGGTTCTCGCAGAAAACGACGCAATTCCTGCGCAATCGGTTCGTTTGCCTCGGTGCCGGCTGGCGTATGGAAACGTTCCAGATCAGTACCGGGCGGGATAACTCGCATCAACTCGGGTTGATAATGATCATAAAGACCATATTGTTCTTCGATTTCATTTTGTGTGCTGGCAATCACGAGCTCTGCCGTAGCGAGGGTATCTTCCTCAGCCTCAATACGGCGTGTCATGTTATAACGCGTTTCGATTTCATCGCGCTTGAGTCCCGAGGCCAGGAGACGCCGTCGTTTGACCCGGCC
>CBDUOW010000302.1:0-2705 GCA_965368945.1 uncultured Gammaproteobacteria bacterium | reverse complement strand
AAAAATGAATAAAGACCCGTAAGGAAAAAGTATGGAAAATATTAAAAACATCAAGGCCTCCGACCTGTTCGTCAAGGCGCTGGAGAATGAGGGCGTGGAGTACATCTTCGCCGTCCCCGGCGAAGAGAATCTTGATCTATTGGAATCGCTGCGTACCTCTAACATCAAATTGATTCTGACCCGGCACGAACAAGGCGCAGGATTTATGGCGGCCACCTATGGTCGCCTCACCGGCAAGGCCGGGGTTTGTCTCGCCACGCTGGGACCGGGTGCCACCAATCTGGTGACGACGGCCGCGTATGCCCAGCTGGGGGCGATGCCCATGCTGATGATTACCGGTCAGAAACCGATTAAACAAAGCAAGCAAGGACGTTTTCAGATTGTCGATGTTGTGAACATGATGCTGCCGATCACCAAGTTCGCTAAACAGATCGTCAATGCCGCGACGATTCCCAGTCTGGTACGCGAAGCTTTTCGACTGGCTGAGGAAGAACGCCCTGGTGCAGTGCATCTGGAGTTACCAGAAGACATCGCTGCAGAATTTGCGGAGTCATCGCACCTGTTTGCCGTTAATAATTATTGCCGTCCCGATGCTGACGAAGGTGCAATCAATCAGGCTGCGGAGATGATCCGTAATGCCAAACACCCTTTATTATTGGTTGGTGCCGGCGCAAACCGTAAACGCATCGTCGATGCACTCAAGAGCTTTGTCAACAAAACAGGTATCCCGTTTTTCAATACACAGATGGGCAAGGGCGTGATTGGTGGTTTTCATCACTTGTATCTGGGTACGGCGGCGCTGTCAGCAGGTGACTACCTGCACTGTGCGATTGATCAAGCCGATCTGGTCATTAATGCCGGTCATGACGTGGTAGAGAAGCCGCCGTTCTTTATGGAGCATGGTGGTAAAAATGTGATCCATGTTAATTTCAATTCCGCCGAAGTGGACGAGGTCTATTTCCCACAACTGGAACTGGTGGGCGATGTCGCCACGTCTTTCATGCGTCTCACTGACAAACTGGAACCCATCCCGACACATGACTTCAGTTATTTCATGCGCGTACGGGAACATGTGCAAGCACACATGCATGAGATGGTTGATGATCCACGTTTCCCGATGATACCGCAGCGCCTGGTTGCGGATGTGCGCAAAGTCATGCCGGTGGATGGCATCATTGCGCTGGATAACGGGATCTACAAGATCTGGTTCGCCCGCAACTACCAGACCCCCGAACCCAACACCGTATTACTCGACAATGCTCTGGCCACCATGGGCGCAGGTTTGCCCTCGGCAATGATGGCTGCAATGCTTTATCCCAATCGCCAGGTAATGGCCATCTGTGGCGATGGTGGCTTCATGATGAATAGTCAGGAAATGGAGACCGCCGTACGCTTGAAACTTAACCTGGTGGTGCTGGTGTTGCGCGACGACAGTTACGGCATGATCCGCTGGAAACAGGCCGATTGTGGTTTTGCCGATTGGGGTCTGGAATTCGGTAACCCTGACTTTGTAATGTATGCGCAAAGTTATGGCGCACAGGGGCATCGTGTTGAGGCCGCGGAAGATTTTGTCGCACTGCTCGAAGCTTGTTATCGCGAAGGCGGTGTTCACCTGGTGGAAGTCGCCGTGGATTACTCGGAGAACAAACGTGTTCTGATCGATGAGTTAGCAGAGAAAATCTGTCTGATTTGAGGAATTTAAGATAAGCGCAACACAAGCGGAACGCGTTGCCTGGACCCAAGAGGTGAGGTATCCATAATGCGACCTGAGTGAGAGCGAAGAAGTGCTGAGTACTCTCTGGAACCTGTTATTTTGTATTCCTGTTTACACATGATTTGTTAATAGATTCGATGAAGCGACGCGATTTCCTCAAACTCAGCCTTGCCTCCAGCCTGTTGGCCGCCTGCGATATGTGGCAAGTCAAGGGTAAGATCGGCCTGGCCCTGGGTGGCGGTGGGGCCAAGGGGCTGGCGCATATCCTGATGCTGCAGGTGCTGGATGAATTGAATCTACGCCCGCATCGCATCGCGGGGAGCAGCATCGGCGCGATCATGGGGGCCTTGTACGCCTCGGGCATGTCGGGAGAGGAAATCCACCAGCTTATTGAACGTCTCACGGTTTCTAAAGATGAGTCCTGGTTTCACGGCTTGTTCGAACAGGATGTGGGACGATGGTGGGATATTATCGATATTCAGTTGGGGCGCGGTGGACTGCTGGATACCCAGGGTTTCGCCGGCTTTCTTCGGGAAATCATCCCAACGACCCAGTTTGAAGACCTGAATATACCGCTGAAAGTGGTGGCGGCGGATTTTTGGGAACGCAAACAGGTCGTCTTTGACAGCGGTAATTTGTTTCCGGCGTTACAGGCCAGTATCGCCATACCCGGTCTGTTCAGTCCCGTCGAATACGAGGGGCGGGTCCTGGTGGATGGGGGGCTGGTCAATCCGGTACCCTATGACCTGCTATTCGATGAATGTGAGGTGGTGATCGCCATCGATGTCCTGGGTAATCGCACCCCGGTCGCTGACAACAAGCCCAGTTATTTCGAGAACACCTTTAATACCTTTCAAATCATGCAGGCCAGCCTCATGCGTGAGAAGATACAATGTCGACCCCCGCATATCTATATCCACCCCGACCTTAACAATATCCGCGTGTTAGACTTTCATCGCTTCGAGGATATCTATGAGCAAGCCATGCCGGC
>CBDUOW010000301.1:0-2705 GCA_965368945.1 uncultured Gammaproteobacteria bacterium | reverse complement strand
ACCATATCATTAAATGACCATTGAAAATCAATATTGTTCAATAAGATGGGAATCACTGGAAATTCGGTTCTGGCTTCCTGCTTCACTCTAACTCCTCCTTCCCTGGAGTCGTGCTCCATGCATTTCCAGTATTTCCGCCATCTCGGCCGCTGTTCCTGACGCGGCTCTAACTTCCTACGTCCATGTAGGTCGCCTGGCGGTCACACCAGAATGACAAAGGAGGGAAATTGACGGGTTAAACCCCATAAAATATCCAGGAAAAAAGGGACAGATTTATTTACGTTTACGGCACGGCGTTGATTGATGATAGAGTTATAAATGGGGGCAGAATTAATAACAACTATTAAAGAGAATTTATTTTGAAAATCATTTCATCATTTATAGAACTCGAAACCGGCAAAGGCATTGCCTTGCATGACCTGATGCCAGACATTAAGGAGGCCATCGTCAACTCCGGAATTAAAAATGGCTTTGTCACTGTCACCTCGCAACACACCACCACCGCGATTGCCATTAATGAAAATGAAGAGCGCCTGGTAGAAGATGTAAAAACCTTTTTAACCCGTCTAATTCCCCCCAATGACAGGTACCTGCATAACGATATTGCTTTACGCGATTGCCCGCCCGATGAGCCTGAAAATGCCCATTCGCACCTGGCGGCCATGCTACTGGGCAGCTCGGAAGTGATTGCCCTGGCAGAGGGGGAGTTGCAACTGGGCCAGTACCAGTCGGTGATGTTGTATGAACTCGATGGCCCGCGTAAGCGAAAGGTGAATGTGCAGGTTTACGGGGTGTAACCACTTGTTTTTCTGTCTGGAAACCAAACCATAAGCATTTATTTATAGAAATAATAATAAAATCTGTATTTACTTATAGGTAAGAATGTACCTATGCTTCACAAAATTAGAAATTTTAGTGATTCGGGTTATGCGGGGATAGAAGATGCCTTTAGTGAATATGCGGGATATGTTGGAACATGCTTACCAGAACGGCTATGCCGTAGGTGGCTTTGACCTGGTGAGCCTGGATTTTCTGGAAGCGATTATGGCGGCAGGGGAAGCCCAGCGGTCACCGTTGATAATTTCGCTCGCCGAATCCCACTTTGAATATTACGACTTTGAACTGGCCATGGCGGCTGCCGAGCAGGCCGCCAAACGCGCCTCGATTCCCGTTGCCATCCATCTGGATCACGGGGCTTCTTATGAATCCGCTGTCAAAGCCATTAACCTGGGATGTAACGGGGTGATGGTGGATGCCTCGCACGAGGCCTTTGAAGGGAACGTGGCCATGACCAAAAAGATTGTCGACATGGCCCATGCCTGCGGTGTGCCGGTCGAAGGGGAACTGGGTTACGTGGCCGGGGTGGAAGGCGAAGATGCCGAGAAACATCCGGGTGAAGTGATTTATACCTCGGTTGAAGAAGCCAAAGCTTACGTTCAACAAACCCGGGTTGATTGCCTGGCGGTGTCTGTGGGCACAGTGCATGGGCGCATGAAGGGGGAGCCGGTGCTGGATTTTGAACGCCTGCAACAGATTAACGAGACAATAAAGATTCCGCTAGTGATTCATGGCGGGACCGGTTTATCTGATGAACAGTTCAAGCGTTTGATTGAAAACGGTGTAGCCAAGATTAATTACTACACCGCGCTGGCCGATGCGGCCGGTAGAAGAATGCGTGACAATGTCGCCAATGATGAACGCTGTGGCTATACCGGTATTGTGAACGGTATCCAGGATGCGATGCGTGCCGAGATTGAACGTTGCATGCTGAACTGGGGATCAGCCGGGCAGGCCGATGCCGTGCTGGCGGTAGCGGAAGCCTGGCAACCGGTGCATCACGTGATTATTTATAACGTGGATACGGATGATGACACACCAGTCAGCAACATGATGCGGGAAGGGGAGAAAGTATTAAGTCACATCCCCGGTGTGCGTCGCGTGATTACCGGTAATGCTGTGCAGGAAGACGCCAAATATAAATTCACCTGGCTGATTGAGTTTGTGCATGAAAACGTGATTGGCAGTTATCGTGATCATCCTGATCATGTTGCGTTTGCCGATAACTTGTTCCGACCGATAGCGGGCGATCGAATCAGTATTGATTTCAGGCAAAACTAACAAATGGGGTCCGAGAATCAAGGGATCAGACCACTTGAAATCTAATGATGACTAACAAGCATTACGGATACGGATTCATCGCTTTGCTGCTTCTATCTGCAGTTACTTTCGGATGTTCCGCCACGAAAGCAGATAAAAATATCATCATGTGCACAGAACCTCGTCCCGAGGTTTGCACCATGGATTACACACCGGTATGCGGCTTGCGGAATGTTGCCGGGAAAGAAGAGTGGAAAACCTATTCAAATGCCTGCAGTGCATGTTCGGATCCCACCGTGACTGGTTACAAGAAAGATGCCTGCGAAGTTACTGGTAAATAACCACCTCTTTATAATATTTTATAAAGAATATTAAATAAAAAGAAAGGGGTCACTGGATTCCGGCTTTCGGCCGCTCGGTAATTGCTCCATGCATTACTCTACCTCCTCCTTCCCTGGAGTCGTGTTCCCGACGCGGCTCTCGGTTCTTGTTCCTGACAGAACTCTACCTCACACGTCCATGTGCTCGTACCTTCCTACATCCCTGTAGGTCGCCTGGAGTCGTGTTCCCGACGCGGCTCTCGGTTCTTGTTCCTGACAGAACTCTAC
>CBDUOW010000300.1:0-2714 GCA_965368945.1 uncultured Gammaproteobacteria bacterium | reverse complement strand
ACTCAGTACTGTACCTGCTTATGCGGGTCTAAAAAATACTGCCGACAAATCGAAAAAGTTGCCCCTGAAAATGGCGGGTTACGATCTTGATCGTGTTGCCGGGTTAATAGATGGACGCGTTAATGTTGCTGGTTGTGACGCCACTTTCGAGATCGCCGGTATCGGTGATATGAATACTGATGTATTCAGTGGCGCGCAGACCAGAGATGTTACGGAGATAGGCCTGCATCCTTATATGCTGGCTTATGCCAATGAAGGGTTTCGTGACTATAGTCTTATCCCTGTTTTCCCTCTACGTGTCTTCAGGCATAAAAGCATTTTCATTAACATTAACAGCGGCATAAAAAAGCCTGGAGACCTGCGCGGCAGAAAAGTCGCAACCCCCGGCTTCTCGTCGACCTCACTGACATGGCTGCGAGGAATCATGCAGCACGAATATGGCGTCCGGCCTGATGAGGTCGAGTGGGTGGTGTCGACAAAAGATTCATCAGCAGGTGTTTCAGGTAAGGTCTCAAAGCAGGAGTCGGTGATACCTGAAGGCCTGAAAGTTAGTCAGGGGCCTGCAGGAAAAGATGAATCTGACCTGCTTGTCGATGGTGATGTAGACGCCTTGTTTCATGCGGCTGAGCCACGCGCCTATATGCAAGGGCATCCTGATGTGATCAGACTGTTTTCTGATTACCGCCAGACAGAGCGTGCGTACTATAAGAAAACCGGTATTTTTCCAATCATGCATGCAGTCGCAATACGAAATTCGCTGGTTGAAAAGAATCCCTGGTTGCCTGAAGCGGTGTTCAATGCGTATTCGCAGGCCAAGCAGATGATGTATGATGATTTGAAGAAAATGGGCTGGGCTACTATCTCATTGCCCTGGGTTGGTAAAGAGCTGGAAGAAACGCGTGCGCTGATGGGTGAAAACTTCTGGCCATATGGCATCGAAGCCAATCGCAAGGCACTGGAAACATTGTTCCAGTATTCTTACGAACAGGGTCTTGCTAAGCAAAAACTGACAATTAAAAATCTATTTCATCCGTCAACGCTTGATTTTAAAGAGACATGATTTCGAGGTTAATAATGGTTACAAACGTTAATAAGTGTATCCTGGTCACAACGTCATTACTGGCGATAGGGCTGTTGTCATGTAATGTGTCTGCTCAGAAAAATGATGATATCAAACTCGTGTTACAGATCACGGTTGATGGATTGAGGGCAGACCTGTTAAACCGTTATCAGAAAAATTTTACTAAAGGCGGTTTTCGCTACCTCCTGGATGAAGGTGTCGTATATACAAATGCACACTATCAGCATGCCAATACCGAAACCATCGTCGGCCATTCCACGCTGGCTACGGGCGCATTCCCCTCTGTACATGGCATGGTAGGAAACGTCTGGTACGACCGCGAGACAGGTGAGCTCGCATATAATATAGAAGATGTTAATAGCCCGCTTTTACCTACGCGTGAGAACATCGTTGCCGGTGAACAGGTCGACCCCTCACAGAAGTTATCTCGCACCAAGGGGCGTTCACCTGATGCCATCCTGGCAGCAACATTGAGTGATGGTCTCGCCGCGTATTATGCTGGCCGCTCGAAAATATTTGGTGTCTCAGGAAAAGATCGCAGTGCGGTGGCCATGGCAGGACATGTCGGCAAAGCCTTCTGGTATTCCACCGATACTGGCGATATGGTCAGCAGCAAGTATTACTATGATGATTATCCGCAGTGGGTCGCTAACTGGAATGGCCAACGTAAAGCAGAAAAATATGCCGGAACATCCTGGCAATTATTAAACGAGAAATCGACTTACCTGTTGGCCGAGCAGGATGACCGTCCTTATGAAGCTGATCTGAAAGGTTATGGCCGTGTCTTTCCGCATCCGTTTGGCAAGATCGATGACAAGCTGTTTCCAACCCGTTTGTTGGTCAGTCCGATCGGTGATCAGCTACTGCTCGACTTCTCCAAAGCACTGATCAGTTCTGAGGGGTTGGGCCAGGATGATGTTCCCGACTATCTGTCGATCAGTTTCTCTGCGGTAGATGCGGTCAACCATTTCTTTGGTCCTTCCAGTCTGGAGAACGAGGACGTGGTCTTGCAACTGGACCGCACGCTTGCTGATCTGTTTAAACATATAGATAAGACAGTTGGTCTCGATAACACTTTGATAGTTCTGTCTGCTGATCACGGCATGGCTGATATGCCGGAATATCTGACCGAGTTGGGTTATAAGGTTGGGCGAATAAAGCAGGAAGACATAATACAGGCAGCTAATGATGTCGGTAAAAAGCAATTTGGTATCGATGGCATCGTGCGCTATTTCTTCCGCCCGTCCCTGTACCTGGATGAACGGAAGATCAATAAGACAAAATTTAAACAGGCAGAAGTCGAACGTGCTATCGCTGCTGCACTCGATGATGTAGAAGGTATCGCGCTGGCGGTGCCACGGGGCGGTTATGCGACGATACAGGACGCACCTGCAGTGAAACAGATCCAGCGGAACTTTCACCCATCACGTTCTGGTGATATCTATATTGCGCAGCAGCCTTACTGGTTCATGTTTGAGAGTGGTCCCATCGCTGTCATGCATGGCTCACCCTGGTCTTATGATACGCACGTGCCGATCATCTTTGCAGGCGCAGGAATCGATTCTGAAACAGTCCATCGGCAGGTGCATCCGGTCGATGTTGCGCCGACCATCGCCAGCTTATTAGGTTTGAG
>CBDUOW010000299.1:0-2717 GCA_965368945.1 uncultured Gammaproteobacteria bacterium | reverse complement strand
AGCGCGGCGGTGGCGTGGTGGCCTTCGTCTTCTTTCATTTGTTCCAGAATGGCGCGGGACTTGTTGTCCTTTTCGCTGATCTGCGCCAGGTGGCTGTCCAGATGACGCACCACCTGGTTTTCGGTTTCGGTTACAAATCCCAGGCTCCATTTATCGCCGGCCAGGCCCGCCAGGGCGCCGATGGCAAGTGAACCGCCATACCACAAGGGGTTGAGGACGCTTTTGTGGCTGCCCAGTTCATAAAGCCGACTCTCACACCAGGCAAGGTGATCATTTTCCTCCATCGCGGCCCGCTCCATTTTGTCCCGTACTTCTGGCAGGCGGGCGGTGAGCGACTGGCCTTCATACAGTCCTTGCGCGGCGACTTCCCCGGCATGGTTGATGCGCATCAGGCGGCCGGCCAGATCTTTCTCGGACTCGGTTAATTCCGCATCTTCGATATCTTCGGCCGGGTTGGGGCGTTCGGTGGTCTGAGGGCGACCTAACACAGTGCGCAGGCCGGTATCGAGATGCATCAGGAATTTATCGGCGGGGCTGTAATGACGTGAGTTCATAAGAGGAAAGATACACGCTTAACCTGCCGGCTTTCAAGTCGGTTGAACAGGCTAGAACCGGGCAGATCAGGCCTGCCCCGTGTCTGTTGGCTGCAGGTGGTCCGCCAGCACGGTGACGGGATGGACAGCCTTGAGAGGGCCGTGATGGCCCAGGCCGGCATTCAGGAACAGGGCACAGCCGGGATTGGTGGTGACCAGCAAATCCGGGGCAAGCTGAGCCAGCCCTTGCAGTTTTTCGGACCGCAGGGTTTGGGCCATCTCGGGTTGATCGAGCATGTAACTGCCCGCGGCCCCGCAACAACGATCATTACCTGGCAGGGCCTCCGTTTCCAGGCCGGGTATTTTCCGTAGTAATTCCATCGCCAGATTGGCCTGGCGCAGGCCATTTTTCTGGCTGCATGGTTCGTGGACAGCAACACGCATGGCCGTGGTTCGGAAATGGATATTATCCGGCCACTCGAGCAGCGCCAGAAAGGCCGTGATTTCCTGCAGTTTGGAACTAAATGCTCGGGCAGCGGCCTGCTGGGTGGCTTGTGGCCAGGGAAGATCGGAGTACTTCATCAAGTGAGCACCGCAGCCACTGGCGCTGTAGAGGATGGCCTCCACCTGCTGCGGATCAAACGCCTGCAGGTTTTGCTGCGCAAGCCCGAGTGCCATGTCTGTTTCCCCGCCATGCCGGGCCAGTGCCCCGCAACAGGTCTGCCCCTCGACCAGTTCCACTGCAAACCCCAGGCGCTGGAGAATCACCAGGCTGGCTTGAGTGGTCGTCTGCTCCAGGGTCGAGCCCAGACAGCCGATGAACAGGGCAACCCGGCCTCGGGGATGCGTTTCAGTCGTTGCACTTTCGAAGTTTGCGGCGGGTCGCAATGGGGGTAACAGGCTTGCCAGGTAATCCAGTCCCAGCAACCGTAATATCCCGGTTTTTAGCAGCAGCCAGGAGAGTCCGCTCAACTGGTACAGCCGCAGCAGACGATTGATTCGGCGTAGCTGTTGCGGCCGGGAGAGGGTATTTAAGGCCATCCGTTGCCGTGCACCAACCGGTGGGGCGGCTGAATGTTGCTTAAGCCAGTCCCGGGTCGTATCCAGCAGGGTTTCATAATCAACTCCAGCGGGGCAAACGCGTTCACAAGTGCGACAGTCCAGACAACGCTCCAGATGGCCAATCAGTGTCGGACTGGCCGTCAGTTGCCCACTTGCCAGTCCCTGCATCAGGGAGATGCGGCCACGCGGCGACTCGTTTTCGTTCAGGCTGACTCGATAGGTGGGACAATGCGGCAGGCATAAGCCGCATTTAACACAACGATCAGCCAGGGTGAGGATTTGGGATTCGAGAGACAAAAGCGTTTCTGACGTTGGAAAAAGGGGTGATTGCCGGGTGAAAAAACGCTAACCATGGATCATGACGGATGACGTATAATTCTATCCCATTCCAATCCTGCGCGGTGGAATGAATACTAGTCGATTGCGCGGTGATAACGCCAAATCCCCATTATTGTTGGTCTAAATTATGTCTTTTTATAACTATCACGTTTTTTTCTGTACCAATCAGCGAGAGCCGGGTGAAGCTTGCTGCGCCAACTTTAATGCCCGTCAGGTGCGGGATTACGCCAAAAAGCGCATCAAGGAGCTGGGGCTGCATGGGCCGGGTGGGGTGCGGATAAACATGGCCGGTTGCCTTGGTCGCTGCGAGCAGGGGCCGGTTGTCGTGGTGTACCCGGAAGGCACCTGGTACACCTATGTGGATGAGGAAGACATCGATGACATTATCGAGCAACACCTGCAGCAGGGGAAAACGGTCGAACGGCTTTTAATTGATTAGTTGCCAGTGACATCGAGCATGGCAAATCCTTCCAATTTCACTGAAAAACTGTTAATTCCAGGCCCTGCTGGTCAGCTAGAGGCCGAACTGAACGTGCCTGAGGCGTATGAGACAGGCGGCCCGGTGGCCATCGTCTGCCATCCCCACTCGTTGTACGGGGGGAGCCTGCGTAACAAGGTCGTGCATATTCTGGCGGATACGTTTACGGATATGGGGTTGCCGACTTTGCGGTTTAATTTTCGTGGCGTTGGGAAGTCCGAGGGTAAGTTTGACCAGGGACGGGGTGAGCAGGACGATCTTGGGTCAGTCGTAGCCTGGCTGCAGGCGCGATATGAAGGTGCCCC
>CBDUOW010000298.1:0-2723 GCA_965368945.1 uncultured Gammaproteobacteria bacterium | reverse complement strand
TGGGTGGGCGCCTTCCCTGCGCGACAACAAAATTCTTCGCGGTATTGATGGCGATACGATATAACCAGGTATAGAACGCGCTGTCACCACGGAAATTCGGCAACGCACGATAGGCCTTGATGAAGGCCTCCTGGGCCAGATCCTGCACCTCGGAGTGATCGCGCACGTAACGGGACAATACCTTCATGATCCGTTGCTGGTATTTGAGCACCAGCAGATCAAAAGCCTTCTTGTCTCCACCCTGTACACGTTCGACCAGTGCCTGGTCTGTGTTCTGTTCGCCCATCCAGGCAGTTTCCTTTACTTCAGTCTTCGAAAGCCGCCTGAAACCTACTTCAATGGACAGTTAGGAGCGGTTAGAGTTCGCACGACGACGGATTTTTTCGTTATAGTGTTAATTAATTGCGTAAGGAAAATAATACGTTATCAACCCCGTCATTCCAAACCTAAATCAAACTGATGAGCAAAATACTTCACTCTCGATGCCGGGAGTGACCGAGACAGAAACAGACAGCCATGCAGATCGAAAGTGATGTCCTGATAATAGGTAGTGGTGCCGCCGGCCTGAGCCTGGCGTTGCGCCTGGCGGATGACTACCGTATCTCATTGATTTCAAAGGGCCCTCTAAAAGAAGGCTCAACCCTTTACGCCCAGGGCGGGGTCGCCGCGGTGCTGGCGTCCGATGACAGCCTGGAATCCCACCTCGAGGACACCCTCGATGCCGGGGCCGGTCTGTGCAATCCGGAGGTGGTCCGGTATACGGTGGAACACGGGGCCGAGAATATTCGCTGGCTGCTGGATCAGGGCATTCATTTCACCACCGAGCATCATAAAGACGCCTTTCACCTGACCCGGGAAGGCGGGCATTCGCACCGACGGGTCATTCACGCCACCGACGCCACCGGCCGTGCGATTGAAACCACCCTGGAGCAACAGGTCCGCCAGCATCCCAATATCAGCATCTACGAGAATCATATTGCGGTGGACCTGATCACTTCCACCAAGCTGGGCCATCCGGTGCAACGCTGCCTGGGGGCCTATATGCTCGATCACCAGACGAATAACATCGAGGTGTTCCGGGCGAACCATGTCGTTCTCGCCACCGGGGGTGCAAGTAAGGTCTATTTGTATACCAGTAACCCGGATACCTCGACCGGTGACGGGATTGCCATGGCCTGGCGCGCCGGCTGCCGCGTCGCCAACCTGGAATTCAACCAGTTTCACCCCACCTGTCTGTATCACCCCAAGGCCAAATCCTTTTTGATCACCGAGGCGGTACGTGGTGAAGGCGGCCACCTGTTACTCGCCGATGGCACCCGCTTCATGCCGCAGTTTGATCCGCGCGCCGAACTGGCGCCGCGTGACATTGTGGCCCGGGCCATCGACCACGAGATGAAGCGCCTGGGGAGTGCCTGCGTCTACCTGGATATCAGTCATAAACCGGTCAAGTTCATTACCGAACACTTTCCCAATGTCTATCAGCGTTGCCTGGACTTCGGCATTGATATGAGCAAGGAACCGATTCCGGTGGTCCCCGCCGCCCATTACACCTGTGGCGGGATAATCACGGACATTCACGGCCATACGGATCTGCCCGGGTTGTATGCCATCGGGGAAACCGCCTTTACCGGTCTGCACGGTGCTAACCGTATGGCCAGCAACTCGCTGTTAGAGTGTCTGGTGTTTGCCCAATCGGCAAGTGAACATATTCGCCATGGCGAACACGGCCAGCCCATTGCGATTCCCATACCTGAATGGGACATCAGTAAGGTGACCGACTCCGATGAAGAGGTGGTGGTGAGTCATAACTGGGACGAGTTACGCCGTTTCATGTGGGACTATGTTGGTATCGTGCGCACCAACAAGCGCCTGCAACGGGCAAGTCGGCGGGTGCAACTGTTGCTGACTGAAATTCAGGAGTACTACGGCAACTTCATCGTCACCAATGATTTACTCGAGTTGCGCAACCTGACCGTGGTGGCGGATCTGATTATTCGTTCGGCCATGTCACGCAAGGAAAGCCGGGGCTTGCATTACACTCTGGATTACCCGGAACTCGATAGCACCCATCCACCGAGCAACACCATTCTGACGCCGGATAATTACACAGCGGTTTCATCCGTGGCATCAGCCAACCGGGCCTGACGCAATCGCACCCGCAGTCGGCGAAAGCTTTGCCGATCCAGCATATCCGGCAGAAGTACCAGCGTGCGCCGTCCCCCCTGTTGAAGCTGCAGGCGCAAAATCACCAACCAGATAGATTCATAAGAATCCGGCCGTAACTGCCCAACGAGTTCAGTCGAATCGTTACACCACAGCGTCCAGTCATCATCGGCTTCCCACACCAGTCGATGAATACGCGCCGGATCATTCACGCGGGTGCGACGCCAGTGCCCGATAAAACTGATTACGATCGCGACTGCGATAGCAAGACGTAATGCAACGGGTATGTTCAATGGCGCGGCAACTACCGCCAAAGCCAGGGTATGGATTACGATGAGGTAAAGAATCAGATAACGGGAAACGCCGGGCTCAAGGACCAGCGGACTCGCGTATGCGGCATGCGACATAAGCAACATCCTTGTCGATGGGAATGGTGCGCCCCATCAGATATTCCAGTAAAAGTTGATCCGGGGCTTGCAACAGGATTTCAAACGCCTTCTGTTGTGGTTCCGACAGATCATCATAGGCCTTGTCCATAAAAGCCTGCAGCATGGCATCCA
>CBDUOW010000297.1:0-2734 GCA_965368945.1 uncultured Gammaproteobacteria bacterium | reverse complement strand
ACCGACAAGGTGGGCAAGGATGTGCTTTACCTGGCGGTGAAGAGTATTCGTACCGGGCTGGTGATCGGTACCCTGACGACGCTGGTGATGCTGCCGTTTGCGATTGTGCTGGGTATTATGGCCGGGTACTTCCGGGGCTGGGTGGACGATGTCATTCAGTACCTGTATACCACCTTGAGTTCGATCCCCGGCGTGCTGCTGATTGCGGCCGCCATTCTCTCTATCCAGGTCTATATCGCCAACCATCCGGAGTTGTTTGAAACCGCGATTGACCGGGCAGATCTGCGGCTGCTCGCTTTGTGCGTGATTCTCGGGATCACCAGCTGGACCGGCTTATGTCGTCTGTTGCGGGGTGAAACCCTCAAATTGCGCGAGATGGACTATATCCAGGCGGCGACTGCGTTCGGTGTCGATGATTTTACGATTCTGGCTCGGCATGTGCTGCCCAATGTACTGCATATTGTGCTGATCATCGTCGTGCTGGATTTCAGTGGCCTGGTGCTGGCGGAAGCGGTGTTGTCATACGTGGGGGTCGGCGTGGATCCCTCCACCGTGAGCTGGGGCAACATGATTAACGGGGCCCGGCTGGAACTGGCACGCGAACCGGTGGTGTGGTGGTCGTTGATTGCGGCCTTTTGCTTTATGTTTTCCCTGGTGCTGGCGGCCAACCTGTTTGCCGATGCGGTGCGGGATGCCTTTGATCCGCGCATTCGGGAGCAGGGCGCATGAGTACCACTTCCGATATTCTGCTGAGTGTGCGGGACCTGCAGGTCCATTTTGGCTCGGGTGAGGCGCCGGTCCGTGCGGTCGATGGTGTCAGTTTCGATATTCGGCGGGGGGAAACCTTTGCCCTGTTAGGGGAGTCGGGTTGCGGCAAGTCGGTGACGGCCTTGTCGCTGTTACAACTGGTGCCGGCGCCGGCAGGACGCATTGTTGCCGGTGAAATCAACTTCGGTGGCCAGGACCTGCTGGATTTGTCAGAAATGCAAATGCGGCAGGTACGGGGTAACCGCATCAGTATGATTTTCCAGGAACCCATGACGTCGCTGAATCCGGTCTTGACCATCGGCGAACAAATCGGTGAAGTCCTGCAACAGCATCTGGGCCTGAAGAACCGGGCGCGTTTGGATCGTACCCTTGAATTGCTGGATGCCGTCGGCATCCCGGCGCCCGCCCGCCGGGTGCATGATTATCCGCATCAGTTATCCGGCGGCATGAAGCAGCGTGTCATGATCGCGGTCGCCCTGGCAGCCAACCCGGAACTGCTCATCGCCGATGAACCCACCACTGCCCTGGACGTGACCATCCAGGCGCAGGTAATGGAACTGCTGGCAGATATTCAGCAGGATACCGGCATGGCGATCATGCTCATTACGCATGATCTCGGCATTGTGGCCGACACCGTCGATCATGTGGCGGTGATGTATGCCGGTCAGGTGGTGGAGAATGCTTCGCGGCAGGCGTTCTTCCAAAACCCCCAACACCCCTATGCCCGCAAGCTGTTCGCCGCGGTGCCGGGCAGTCATAAACGGGGTCGGCGCCTGGAGACCATACAAGGTACGGTTCCGGCTTTGAATCAACGTTTTAACGGTTGTCGTTTTGTTGATCGTTGTGATGAAGCCTGGATGCGCTGTCATGAGCAGGTACCCGCCTGGCACAGCAAGGCTATTGGCGAAAATGATCTGCATGGCGTTCGTTGTCACCGGTATGACAGCAACATTGATGTTCCCACCGTGGTGGGATCACGCCGGGGAGATACGACGCCACCCCGTCCTGAGCCGGGTGCGAGCGAGACGGAAAGCCTGATCAGTGTGCGCGATCTAAAGGTACATTTCCCCATTCGCAAGGGCCTGTTCATGCGGACTGTGGGTTATGTGTATGCGGTTGATGGCATCGACCTGGATATTCATGCGGGACGCACCCTGGCGCTGGTAGGCGAATCGGGCTGTGGCAAGACCACGGCCGGCAAGGCCATACTGCAACTGCTGCGCCCGACGTCCGGGTCGATCCGTTACCGAAACCAGGAACTATCGGGCCTGACGGGCAAAGGTTTGCGTCGTTTGCGGGCCCAGTTACAGATCATATTCCAGGACCCCTTCTCGTCCATGGATCCTCGCATGATGGTGAGCAGTATTCTGGAAGAGGGCATGCAGGCGCAGGGAATTGGTGGTATTGGATGGGAACGTCAGCAACGTATTGAATCCTTGCTGGGGCAGGTGGGTCTGCCGAAGGAAGCGGCGCAGCGCTACCCCCATGAATTCTCTGGCGGGCAGCGGCAGCGGATCTGCATCGCCCGAGCCCTGGCAGTGGAACCGCGACTGATCGTCTGTGATGAGCCGACCAGTGCGCTGGATGTTTCAGTGCAGGCACAAACTCTGAACCTGTTGAAACAGCTCCAGGATGAGATGGGTTTAAGCTATTTATTCATCACTCACAACCTCTCGGTTGTGGCGTACCTCGCCCACGAGGTGGCAGTGATGTATCTGGGTCGGATAGTGGAACAGGGTCCGGTGCTGGCCATCATGGAGAATCCCCAGCACCCCTATACCGAGGCCTTGCTCTCTGCAGTACCCACCCTCGAGCCGGATGGCCGGGAAGTGATTCGGCTAGAAGGTGAAATTCCCTCGCCGATCAACCCGCCGAGTGGGTGTCATTTTCATCCGCGTTGTCCCAGGGCAATGGATAAGTGTAGGGAGTCTTATCCAGCGGTTACGCCGCTGGAGGGAGAGAGACA
>CBDUOW010000296.1:0-2750 GCA_965368945.1 uncultured Gammaproteobacteria bacterium | reverse complement strand
CCCCCAAGCTAACCGGCTTATAACCTCGGGAGTTCTGATTATGTCTCTGAAATACTGGTTCCTGCTTGCAACCACCTTTCTTCTGCTCTCTGCCTGTGGTGGTAAAACCATGGTGGAAAGTGACCTGGGTATTCGCGGTGCCCCGGACTGGGTCAACGAAGGCACCCAGTACCTGAATGACAAAAATGGCCGACTGTTCCATGGCGTGGGCCAGGCGCCACTCATGGGCGACGAGTCGCTGCAGATATCCACAGCCGATAATCGCGCCCGGGCCGAGGTCGCACGTATCCTCTCTTCCTATCTGGATGTGGTGAGCAACGACTATACTGCCGCCTCCGGCAGTGGTGAAACCGCCATCAGCCAACAGGCGGTCAGTCGCCAGATCCGAAATCTCAGCAAAGTGAATCTCAGTGGTGTCAAAATCATCGGCCATTGGCGCAATGACAAGGACGACACGATATTCTCCATCGCCGAGCTTGATCTGGAACAGGTGAAACAGACCACCGATATGGTCAACAACATGAATGCCGATCTGAAACGCTACATCACCGACCACAGTAACAATATTTTTGACCAGGTCTCGCAGGAGAAGAAATAATGCTGTCGCTGCAACGCAATACCCTAATCACCATGCTTCTCACTGCCCTGCTGGGCCTCAGCGCTTGCGGTACCCAGGTAGAACGTGTCGGTGTCGAAGAAACCCACGATCTCAGTGGTGCCTGGAATGATACTGACTCACGCCTGGTGTCGGAAGAAATGATCAACGATATGCTGGCACGACCGTGGCGCCAGGATTACACCAGCCGTTACCGCAAACAGCCCACCGTCATCGTCGGTACCGTCCGCAACCTGAGTCATGAGCATATTAACGTCAACACCTTCGTGAACGACATTGAAAGAGCGATGATCAATTCCGGCAAGGTGACCTTCGTTGCCTCAAGTCAGCAACGTGACGAGATCCGGGATGAACGCAAGGATCAGGACCTGCATGCCCGCGAAGATACCCGCAAGGCAATGGGCCAGGAACTGGGTGCGGATTTCATGCTCAAGGGCAGTATTAATACCATTATCGATATGGAAGGCACGACCCAGTTACGCTATTACCAGGTAGACCTCAACCTGATTAGTCTTAGGGATAATCGCATAACCTGGGTCGGACAAAAGAAGATCAAGAAGCTGGTTAAAAACAGCAAGCTCCGTTACTGACAAGCTACCTTTACTCGCCTGAGCCTGGATGATGCGTAAGGCGCATTATAGTTTGGCTGGACTACCGATCTGGATTGGTGCCGCATGGTTGCTGCTGCAGCTCGGTGGTTGTGCCAGCTACAGTAAAGGGTTTGAACCCATTGAAGTAAAGCTTGCTGCCCAGGATCCGGCGGCGGCCATGCAAATCCTGGAGAAGCAGCGTCCCGGCCGCGATGATTTGTTGCTTTATTTGCTGAACAAGGCCATGTTGCAACGCATGCAACATGATTTTGCCGCCAGCAACCAGAGCTTCGAACAGGCCAAGCAAGTCATTCAAACCTATTCCGCTGCCAGTATTTCGGAAGAATCCGCAGCCTTTATCATCAATGACACAACCCGTACCTATACCGGCACCCCACTGGAACAGGTCATGCTGCATGTCTATGCCGCACTCAATTACCTGGAACTGGGCGATCATGATGCCGCGCGAGTCGAGGCCTTGCAGGTTGAAGTCCGCCTGCGGCAACTCATGCAGGACTCACCCAAAAGCGCCCTCAGCGTTGATCCGTTCGCCCGTTATCTCAGCGGCATGATATTTGAGGATCTGGGTGAATACAGCGATGCCATGATTGCCTACCGCAAGGCTTATCAGGCCTACCAGGCCCATGAGAAACTCTACTCACTGACCGTACCGGATTATTTAAAGCAGGATATGTTGCGCATGGCGCGCAAAGTCGGGCTGAACAATGAATACGCCAGACTCCAGGCGCAGTTTGGTATGTCCCTCAAGGACAAGCTCAAGCCCAATCACAAAGGGGGCGAAGTCGTAGTGCTGTTTCATAATGGCCTGGCGCCGATTAAACGCGAGCACAGCGTGGCCACCATTGATCCTGGCTCCGGTCGCCTGATTCGAGTGTCCCTGCCCTATTATCAAAACCGTCAACAGTTAATTACGGCTGCTCGTGTCGAGGCCAATGACTTGTCCGTACAAACACAGCCGGTTGAGGCGATTGATGAAATCGCCGAACAAACGCTGCAGGCCTATCTGCCGGCGATTACCGCGCGAGCCGTGGCAAGGGCCGTGCTAAAATATAATATGTCGAGGGAAGCCTCTAAGCAGAACGACGTTGCCGGGCTGTTAGTCAATATTGTGGGCGTGCTCACCGAACGGGCGGACACGCGAAGTTGGTTGAGCCTGCCGGCAAATATCCAAATGGCACGGCTGCAGTTACCCGCCGGTACTTATGCCCTCTCGGTTGAACTACTGGACAGCCTGGAACAGATCCAGCATACGACAAAGTTAGCCGAAGTTAAGGTAAACCCTGGCGAAAGACGCTATATTTCCTACCACTACGTCCCTCGCTACATTATGAGAAAATAACCATGTTTAAATATCCCGGTATATATCTGTTATTCCTCGTGTCGTTGTTAACGGCCTGCTCCTCAACTGCTACCAGGCAACCGGACTGGATTAACGCTAACAGCGCTCAATATCCGGCGAATGCTTACCTGCTTGGCCGCGGCCAGAGTGATAATCGTGCCCTGGCGCAGGACCGGGCCCGCGC
>CBDUOW010000295.1:0-2755 GCA_965368945.1 uncultured Gammaproteobacteria bacterium | reverse complement strand
GCTGACATGCCTATGGCGGCCATCCAGGGCGCGACATAACCCATCGCCGCCAGCGGCAAGGCCACCAGGTTGTAGAGCACGGCCCAGGCCAGGTTCTGACGAATCACCCGCAGGCTGGCGCGGGCCATTTCCACCGCCCGGGGCAGATGGGGCAGGTGCTCGGACAACAGCACCATATCAGCGCTGGCCTGGGCCAGTTGCGTACCGCCGCCCATCGCCAGCGATACCTGCGCCCCGGCCAGCACCGGCGCATCATTCACGCCGTCCCCGACCATGGCTACTACAGCCCCTTCGGCCTGCAGGGCATGCATGGCCTTGAGCTTGTCTTGCGGCCGCATGCGGGCCCAAAAGTCCACAATCCCCAATTGCTGCGCCACATTGGTGACCGCAGCCTCGCTATCACCACTGTACAGCAAGGGCTTCAGCCCCAATTGCTTCAGATCCACCACTGCTTCGGCCGCCCCCGGCCGCAGGGAGTCATTCAGGCTGAACACCGCCAGCAGTTCCTGCTCGCTGGCCAGCCACACCTCGGTTTGTGAGCCTTCGCTTACCTCGACCGGAGCGGTCTGCCCCACTAGTTCGGACACATAGCCGGGCTGGCCGATGCGGTAGCGCATCCCGTCCACCAGGCCCTCGAGACCCTGGCCGGGTATTGCGTCGACCTCCCGCGCCAGCGGTGCGTCGGTCACCTCATGGCTCAGGGCCCGCGCTACCGGGTGCTCCGACGCCTGTTCCAGCGCGGCGGCTATGCGCAGGCAGGCACCCTCGTCCTGGCTACCCTGCAGCCGGATGTCCTGCAGTTGCAGTCGACCGGTGGTGAGGGTGCCGGTCTTGTCGAGAATGATATGGCTGGCCCGGGCGAGGGTTTCCAGCGCATGCCCGCGGGTGGTCAACACGCCCAGGCGGGTCAGACTGCCGGTGGCGGCGGTCAATGCGGCCGGGGTCGCCAGTGACAGGGCACAGGGACAGGTGACCACCAGCATCGATAGCACAACCCAGAAGGCTTCATCCGGCTGGTGCTGCCACCACCACCAGCCTACGAGCATCGCCAGCAGCAGTATGACGCCAACGAAGATGCCTGCAATCCGGTCCGCCAGCCCCGCCAGGCGAGGTTTTTCCGTCTGGGCCCGGTGCAACAGGCGCTGGATGGCCGCCAGCACGGTATCTTCGCCGACTTTTTCGACTTCGATAATCAGCGGGCTTTCAATATTCACGGTCCCGCCCACCACTTCATCATGAATACTGCGGCTCAGGGGCAAGCTTTCACCGGTAAGCAGGGATTCATCCACGCTGCTACTGCCCTCGATGACCCGACCGTCGGCGGGGATACTGTCACCGGGCTTAACCCGCACCCGATCCCCCGGCGCCAGATCCGCCACCGCCACGACCTCTTCCCCCCCCTCCGTCAGGCGGGTCGCCATCGCCGGTAACAGTTTCACCAGTTCCTCCGCTGCCTGGCCGGCGCGATGCCGCGCGCCCATTTCCAGGAACCGGCCCGCTAATAAAAAGAAGGTAAACATGGTGACGGAATCAAAATAGACTTCGCCGCTACGCGTTATCGTTGCCCAGACACTCGCCAGGTAAGCCCCGCCAATCGCCAGTGCCACCGGCACATCCATGCCCAGTTGCATACGCTTCAGATCCCGCAACGCACTGGTGAAAAACGGCCGTGCCGAGTACAGCACCACCGGACTGGCAATCAGCAAACTGACCCAGCGAAAGAAGGTCTGCATGCGCGATTCCATACCCTGGTATTCACCGGCATACAGGGCCACCGCCAGCATCATGACCTGCATGGCACCCAGTCCGGCTACCGCCAGACGGCGCAAGGCCTGGCCCCGTTCCTTTTTGTAAACCTGTTCCTGCCGACCGGGATCAAACGGATGGGCGATATAACCAATGGCGCTAATCGCCCGCAGAATATCGCTCAGTTGGATCAGGCTATCGTCCCACTTCACCGTGGCCCGATGGGTGGTGTAGTTGACGCGGAACTCGATCACACCGGGCAAGGCATTAACATGACGTTCATTCAGCCAGACACAGGCGGCACAAACGATGCCTTCCAGGATCAGTGAGGCCTGTTTTACCTCGGCCGCATCACGGGCTTCATGACTAACAAAGCTGCGTTGCACATCCGGCTGGTCATAAATGTTGAGATTGGAGAGCTCTTCCGGCACCAGGTTCTGCGCCGTCACCGAGGTGGCGGTACGATGCCGGTAGTAGTCGCCCAGGCCTCCATCAACAATGGCCTGTGCAACCGCACGACAACCCGGGCAACACATGGGCCGGGATTCACCATCGATTTCAACCTGATAATGACTGCCGCGGGGAACCGGTTGGCCGCAATGAAAACAGCTCAACGTCTGCTCGCCCATATTCAGCGAGTGGCTTCAGCTACGGTAGTGGTTGCCTTGAGCTCATGCACAATATCGTCCTTACGAATCAGCAATAGCAACTCCCAGCGGCCCGGTTGGGGGAGACTCAGGCTGGTATGGTATGTTCCCTGATCACTTTCTGTCAGCACAATAGGAACATCCAGTTTAACGTTACCGGGGCGCATAAACTTGCCTTCCACTAAGGCACCATCAACAGGTTCACCGTTTTTATCAGCGATACTGAGTTTGAATTGCGCCGTTTTGCCCGCCACGGGTGTCGTTTCCCAGCCTTTATTTATTTGCCAGTCGCGTTCCCGCTGCTCCGCCATGCGTTGCAGATAAGCATTGTATTCGGTCTCTTTTTGACGATAGTCCTGGCT
>CBDUOW010000294.1:0-2758 GCA_965368945.1 uncultured Gammaproteobacteria bacterium | reverse complement strand
CCAACCTGTGTACCGAGTGTGTGGGGCATTTTGATGAACCGCAGTGTATCGAGGTTTGTCCGGTGGACTGTATTCTCAAGGATCCTGACAATGAAGAATCCGAAGACGGGTTGATGAAGAAATACGCGCTGCTGCAAACCGCCTGAGAAGGAAATGGATAGAAAAAAAGCCCCTCGCGGGGCTTTTTTTATGGCTACGAATCAGGGATAAAGGTTATCCCATCAACTCTAAAGAAAAAGCTTATGCCACGCATTTACACCGCATTGTTATATCTTGCATTGGGAATCAATATCAGTGCGGCATCCCAGCCCCCGCAGGCTGCAATCGCCACGGCGCATCCGGTAGCCACAGAAGCGGGTCTGGAGATCATGGCCGCAGGTGGTAATGCCTTCGATGCAGCCGTGGCCGTGAGTGCCACCCTGGCGGTAGTGGAGCCTTACAGCTCCGGTATTGGCGGCGGGGGCTTCTGGTTGTTGCACCGCGCATCTGATGGCCGCCAGGTCATGATCGACGGCCGCGAAAAGGCCCCCCTGGCCGCATCGCGAACCATGTATCAGGACGCCAAGGGAAATGTTGTTCCCGGCCTGTCAGTCGATGGTGCACTGGCAGCAGGTATCCCGGGTGAGCCAGCGGCGTTGGTGCATATTGCCAGGACCTATGGCCGGTTGCCATTGTCTCGCAGTCTTGCGCCAGCCATTCGAGCTGCACGCAACGGTTTCCAAGTGACCCCGCATTACCAGCGTATGGCGCAGTTTCGCCTCAAGGTGCTGCAGGCATCACCGGCCGCCGCCGAGGTGTTTTTATTGCACAACGAGGTACCGCCGTTGGGACATCACATCAAGCAGCCGGATCTGGCTAACACACTGCAGGCACTGGCAAACCAGGGGCGAGCCGGTTTTTATCAGGGCAAGGTGGCAAAGCAATTACTTGCCGGCGTGAAAAGTGCCGGTGGTATCTGGGCTGTGCAGGACTTCAAGCAATATGAAGTCGTGGAACGAACGCCTGTGATTGGTCACTATCGCGGTAACCGAATTGTCTCTGCCCCACCACCTTCATCGGGCGGGGTGGCCCTGGTGACGATGTTAAACATACTGGAAAGGTACCGTCTCAAGCACTTGACGGCACTGCAGCGCCAACAGGTTATCGTGGAGGCGATGCGGCGTGCTTATCGGGATCGGGCGGAGTATCTCGGGGATCCCGATTTTGTCGATGTGCCGGTTAAGCAACTGATTGATAAAAACCATGCCGCCCAGTGGCAACGCTCCATCAGTCTCAAACAAGCCACGCCCAGTAAAACTCTGGGGCGAGCCACTGACACCAGCGGCGGCAATCACACGACTCATTTTTCTATCCTTGATAAGGCTGGTAACCGGGTAGCAGCTACCCTGAGTATTAATTATCCATTTGGTTCCGGCTTTATGCCGCCGGGTACCGGGGTGTTGTTGAATGATGAGATGGATGATTTTTCAGCCAAACCCGGCGTACCCAATGTGTATGGTTTGGTGGGTGCGGAGGCCAACGCGATCGCCCCGGGTAAACGCATGTTATCCAGTATGAGCCCTACCTTTATCGAAAGTAAGCAGGGCATCGCGATCCTGGGTACACCCGGTGGCAGCCGTATTATTACCATGGTGTTACTCGCCGGTCTTGGTTACACAGAGGGACTGGGTGCGGATGCGATGGTCAGTTTACCCCGATATCATCACCAATATTTGCCGGACAAGATATTTTATGAACCCGAGGCGATCAGTGACAAGCAACGTGTTCACTTGCAGTCCATGGGACATGAACTCAAGGCATTGCAGCAGCCTTACGGTAACATGCAGGTCGTGATCTGGGACAAGCAAGCCAACACGGTGAGTGCCGCGAGTGATCCCCGCGGTGAAGGTAAAGCATCACGGCACTAAACTGGCATCGAGGATTTATATATTCAATGAAAAGAGGCCGCATTAGCGGCTCTGTCTACGTAAAAGAAAGGTTGTTTTCATTTATGACCCGATGACTGGTGGGATCATGCCGATGGCAGCAGCGTTAACGATACGTAATGCCACCCTCAAGTCTGGCACTTCGGACAGAAATAAGTCGCCCGCTGGCCGAGGGTAATGTGTTTTATCGGAGCCCCACATGTTGGGCAAGGTTCACCGACTTTCCCATAGACATTCAATTTTTGCTGAAAATAACCCGGGCGACCATCCTCGGCAGTAAAGTCACGCAGGGTAGTGCCACCGGATTTGATCGCGGCACGTAAAACTTTTTTAATCGCCTGTGCCAGTTGATCATAACGTGCAGCCGAGAGACGACCGGCGATCCGTTTTGGGTGTATACCCGCAAGAAACAGGGCTTCATTGGCGTAAATGTTTCCCACCCCCACCACTATTTTGCTGTTCATGATGAATAATTTAACAGCGACTTTTTTACCACGGGAATGGTCATAAAGATGCTGGCCGGAAAAACCCCGTTGCAGCGGTTCCGGTCCAAGGTTGACTAATAACTTGTGTTGCAGTGGATCCTCGGCGGTATATAACACCGCACCAAAGCGGCGTGGATCACGAAGGCGCAGGCACACGCCATCTTGAAATACAAACTCAACATGATCATGTTTATTTTGGTCGGTTTTACAGTTTACCACGCGAAGACTACCCGACATACCCAGGTGGATAATCACGCTGCCCACAGGAAAACCCAATAGCAGGTACTTACCGCGACGCGCTAAAGATTCAACCTGCAGGCCGGCAAGTGCTTTGTTAAGATTTCGCGG
>CBDUOW010000293.1:0-2772 GCA_965368945.1 uncultured Gammaproteobacteria bacterium | reverse complement strand
CCGGAAATACACGTGATCAGTGTTTCCTTTGGGAAAATCGGTGACACCGGCTCCTACATTGATAAGCTACTGGGCTTGAACTATGTGGTGCTGGGGATTCTTACCGGTATTATCATCGTTAACGTCTTCCGCGTACCAAGCTGGGCAGAAAACGGTGTACGCTTGTCGCGTCTTGGTTTGAAGACCGGTGTCATCCTGTTAGGCACGCTGTATAGTGCAGCGGAACTGAAGAACCTGGGTGGTTTGTCCATCATCATGATTGGTTTCTTCGTCCTTGGTTCGGTCGGGATGGTGTTGTGGATCGGGGCGCGTCGTAATATTCCCAACTCCATGGGTGGCGTGCTGTCTGCCGGGATGGGGGTCTGTGGTGTATCCGCCACGGTAGCGGCTGCGCCAGTGGTACAGGCCAAGTCGGTGGAAATCGCTTACACCATCGGGACCATCCTGTTATGGGGTGTCGGTTGTATGTTTGTGTTCCCCATTATCGGTAATTTGCTCGGTATGAGCTATGTGCAGTTTGGAGCATGGGCCGGTACCGGGATTCTCAACTCCGCCCAGGTGGCAGGTGCCGCATTGGCGTATCAACCGGATGGTATCGAAACCCTGAAGGTGGCCGAAATCTTCAACATCACTCGTGTCCTGGTCCTGCCTATTATCGTTATATGGCTGGCGGTGTGGTATGTGAAGCGCGAAGGAACCACCACGACCCAGAACGTAAATGTTGGCCGAGTGATTTTTGAGAAGTTTCCGGTATTCGTATTGGGCTTTATTCTGATGTTTGCGCTGTCTACCACCGGTATCTTTGCCCCGGCCAATCACTACAAGGGCAAGTACTTCGGTAATACAACAGAATCGGGCTTCAAAGAATCGAAATTGCTTAAACCCGAACAAACGGTGGTGTTACGATCTGAGTATGACAAGATCCAACGCGAGGATCGCAAGCAAGCCGTTTCACGCTTGATTGAAAATGGCAAAGTCATGTCCATTGCTGATGATGACGCAATTCGTGGACTGGTGAATGCCAAAGTCCTGTCCAAGGATGCAAACAATATCCTCAAGGCGGCGCATAAAGCGGTACGACATACCGCGAAGAAGATCAAGGCGTTCCGTAACTGGATCGTCTGGTTGTTTGCTTTCGGTCTGGTCGGACTGGGTATGCAAATCACGGTCGGCGCCATGAAACAGGCGGGTGGCCAACCTGCGGTGATTGGCGGTATTGTCGGTGCTACGAAAGCGATACTCTCGTTGATTGTGGTGCTCCTACTTGTTAGCGAAACCGTTTAAAGTGAGGAAATAACAATGACTGAAGAAAAACTTAAATACGATCGTGGTTCGGCACTGTCAATTTTTGGTAGTGACCGTAAAGAAGACTTCATGGCATTACTATTTGCCTTGATTATTGCTCTTGGCGTGTTTGTTTATTATTGATGTCTTTGAGTAAGTCGTAAACAAAGAGCGGTACTCGTGCTTGACGGGTACCGCTTTTTTTAAATGGTGAGTTATGCAAACAGCAAACAATATTCTTTTGGCCAGTCATGGCACCGAAGGTGCCCAGGCAGCGGAAGTGATGGCCTTCAATTTATGCAAAAAAGGCGGTCATCTACACCACCTGATTGTTGTGCCGACCTTGTGGCAAGGCATGACCGGTGATGATTGGCTCAACAATGGCGTCACCCGTAATCGTTTTCGCCGATATCTGGAAGATGAACTGACAAATGAAGTTGAAGAACATAAAAGTCGCGTGAGTCAGGCCGCTGAAGCCCATGAGCTGCGTTATACCAGCGAAGTGATTATCGGTGAACCGGACGAATGCTTAATCAATACCAGTCAAAAAGATGATTTTGATCTGGTTATCATGGGCTCACCACGGCCCAAAGGTAAATCCGGATTGCGTTCACGCATGATAACCAGGACAACCCGTAAATTACCTATCCCTGTTCTGATCGTACCGTATCCGGATGAATGAGATAGTCACCCCACCCGCAGTTGAAGATGCGGCCTGGGCTTCGATTAATACACCGTTATCGGTTGCCGAGTTGACGGCATTTTGTCGCGACATTGAACGCCTGTACCGCATCAACCCAATGCTGGAATTTCAACACTTCAAGGCGTTGGGACAACAGCGTTATACCTATGCGGGCCGCAATATCAGCCAGGAAACCCCGTTTGAGTTTGATTACACCTTCACGGTGAAAGAACTGCCAGATGGTTTACAGGTAGATTATGACCGGGGCATAAAATCGACGACATTGATTAAAATTGAACCTGCATCGCAAGGTTCCAAGCTCACGATAACCGATTATTATGAGCGCCTGCCTGCCGAGGAACGTCAGCAGCATCTACCGGAAGTGGACAAGAGCCTGCTGGTGTGGGCGAATTACCTGCAACGCTATCTCGTCACCTGGTCGCGCTGGTCACGTCTTGCTCCTTGGCGTTGGTATATGCGCCGCATCTGGCAACCCATGAAGCCAACCGCACGGCGTATTACCTATGCCTTGCTATGGATCTCGGTGGTGGAAATTGCGCTCATCGCGTTGGGTGTCGCTATTTACTTCGTTGAGTTTCGCTGATTTCCCCAGGATAGAATCAAGAAGCTCACTGATGATGGATGCAAAGAAGAAAAGAGCACCACGTAACCGGACGATTGAGTTATCTGAATCTGACAGAGAACGGTTACGTCCACGACTAATCACTGACAGCAAGAATATTGACCATTCGATGCCACGACAGGCCACAATTTGTGGCGATTATTCCAGGATTGTTGCAGATTTG